>VBON01000278.1 GCA_005877525.1 Nitrospirota bacterium | reverse complement strand
TCGGGCGGCGGAGGCCAACTTGCGGGCAGGCGGGTTTGCCGACGTTGTACAGCTGAAACAGGCCGACGTTCTGGACAGCTGGCCACCTGGCGCTGAAGGCGTCCTGGTGACGAACCCCCCATATGGGGTCCGTACCGGGGATGAATCGGAACTGGCGGAGCTCTACCCGCGTCTCGGCGATGTCCTCAAACAGCGATTTGCCGGCTGGCGGGCGTATTTTCTCACTGCCGACCTGCGCTTGCCGAAGCTGATCGGCCTGGCTGCCTCGCGCCGAACTCCGCTCTTTAATGGTGCCCTCGAATGCCGGCTCTTTGAATTCAAGATCGTAGAGGGCTCGAATAGGCGCAAAGCCTCGTAACGCCGTGGGTCGGCATTGCACCCACCCGGCCCCGAGCCTGCGAAGACAGGCTCTCTCTCCCCGTAGGACCGACCCTCTACCCCGGCTTGCCCTTTCTTTTATTCCTCCAATTCCCATACGATGACTGCCATGGCGGAAAAGAAACCCAGAAAGCCTCGTGCCGCGGGGACCAAGCGCCGGCGCCGAAAGCCAGCCGGGACCTCCACAGGCCTAGCGGCAGCCGAGCTGCAGGCAGAACCGGCTCCGGCAGAGGTTGCGGAGCTTCAACGGCTGATCGAGACTGACGGGGGCAAGGTGCTGACGGCCTATCGCGAGCCGTTTGCCGGACGGTGGCTGATTTTAGCCGCCCTACCGATCGACAAGGTGGAACCGACCCCGTACCAGCGCAATCTCTCCGACGCTCATTTGCGGAAATTGGAAACCGTGATTGGGAAGCTGGGCCGCTTTCTGGATCCGATCATCGCCGTGCGGAGCGAGAAGGGGGACGCGGCCATGTACTGGACGCCCAACGGGCATCACAGGCTATCTGCAATGCGGACGCTCGGCGCAAAGAGCATCATTGCGCTCGTTGTTCCCGAGGCTGCCGTCGCGTTCCAGATCCTCGCGCTGAACACGGAGAAGGCCCATAATCTTCGGGATAAGGCCTTGGAAGTCATCCGCATGTATAAAGAGCTTGCGCAACTGGGGGACGCCGGCGAGGAAACCTACGCGCTCGAGTTTGAGGAGCCGGCCTTCATTACCCTCGGCCTTTGTTACGAAGAGCGGCCGCGGTTCAGCGGCGGCGCTTACAATCCGGTTCTCAAACGAACGGACCAGTTTCTTAAAGACTCGCTGGCGGCCGCCATGGGGACGCGGCGAGAACGGGCCAAAGCCTTGCTGGCGTTGGACGATAAGGTGGTCCAGCAGGTCGAGGCCTTGAAAGCCAGAGGCTTAACCAGTCCCTATTTGAAGAGCTTTGTAGTGGCCCGCATCAACCCGATCCGGTTTCGTCCCAAGGAAGCCGAACCTTTGGGGTTCGACGAAGTGATGTCGCGCATGCATGCGGCTCTTGCGAAATTCAATATCGACAAGGTCAAGGTCGAGGACCTCGCGCGCACCGGCGGCGTTGTAGAAGAGACACCGGAATAATAATTTCCCGTGTTTGACAGCGCGCGCCCCTGTCCCTATAATGGCCGCTCTGGATCGCACAGGGATTTTGGAAACGGAGGTCTCAGATGTCCTCGACAATGCGGCAGCCGTCGAATAAGGCGCGCAAACGCACCCATGGCTTTCGTGCGCGGATGAGCTCAAAGGGTGGCCGACGGACTCTGGCGCGTCGCCGGGCCAAAGGACGGCATAAGCTGACGGTCTGATCGGATCGGTCATCGCACACCGCTCTACCCGCGCACAGCACCTCCTTCGTAACAACGCCGATATCCGGCTGGTCTTCAAGGAAGGGAGACGGGCTTCCTGCCCGTTCTTCACTCTTCTCTATCGCGGAACTGCATTGGACCGCACGCGGGTGGCTACTGTGGTAGGGAAAAAACTGGGCGGCGCTACACAGCGTAACCGTTGCAAACGGCGCTTCCGCGAGTTGGCGCGCTTGAGTCTGGGCCGGATCGCGGCCGGTTGGGATGTACTTGTTCTGCCGAAACGCGAGGCCGCGGGCGTCGCGGCCCCCAGGTTACGCATGGCCTGGAATGAAACGTTGGCTCGCGCGGGACTGATGAGCCGAAAAGAGACCGCCTGATGCCAATCGCTCTGGCCATCATCCGCTTCTATCGTCGCTGGATCTCGCCGCTGCTCGCGCCGCGCTGCCGCTTTGAACCTACCTGCTCGGCCTATGCCTACGAGGCGATCGTCCGCCACGGGCTTTTGAGGGGCGTGGCCCTGACGATGTGGCGCTTATTGAAATGTCAACCGTTTCATCGCGGGGGCTTTGATCCGCTTCACTAGGAGTTCATGGAAAAACGAATAATTCTCTTTCTCATACTCTCGATGGCGCTCATCGTGCTGTATCCCTATGTCATGGAGAAGATGGGCCTGACGAAGCGGCCTCAGCCAGCCCGGCCGCAGAAGGAGATTCACGCTCCGACCCCGGCGATTAATCCTTCTCCTCCCTCGTCTGCCTCACGGCTGCCCACCCCTGCTGCCAGCGGTGAGAGGAGGCTTCTCCCCTCCGAGACGCCCGGTGCCCCAACGAAGGGGGATACTCGTGAGCAAGAGGTGACGGTCGAAACCGATCTGGTTAGGGTCGTATTCTCGAGCCGCGGAGGCGTTATCAAAAGCTGGGAGCTCAAGCGGTATCACACGCAAGACGACAAAAATCCGAAAGAGATCCAGCTCGTTCCCAGCCAGAGCACGAGCGGCCCTCTCATGCCGCCATTGGAGGTCCAGATCGCCGATCCAAAACTCCAGCAACGCTTCAATCAGGGCCTGTATCAGGTCTCAACGACCAGCCTGAGCCTCACCGAGGCGCAGCCGACCGGGGAGGTCGAGTTTTCCTATTCCGATCCGGAGACGGGGGCGCGCGTCGACAAGCGGCTGA
>VBON01000029.1 GCA_005877525.1 Nitrospirota bacterium | reverse complement strand
CCTTCGCATATTCGGATCGGACCGCATCTCGAAGATCATGTTGAAGCTCGGCATGGAGGAAGGCGTGCCGATCGAGGCCGGCATGGTCACCCGCGCGATCGAGAACGCGCAGAAGAAAGTGGAGGCGCATCACTTCGAAATTCGCAAACAGCTGCTCGACTACGACGATGTGCTGAACAAGCAGCGGGAGGTCGTCTACGAACGCCGGCGGATGATTCTGCGCGGCGATGACCTGACGGAGGAGATCCGCTCCAGCACCGAGGAGGTGCTGGACGATCTACTGGCGGTCCATTGTCCCCAAGGCGCCTATCAAGAGGAGTGGGATCTAAAAGGGCTTGCGGACGCCTGTTATGCCCAGTTCGGCATCGATATCAAAGACGGGTCGATCGATTTTAAGGATGTGGGCTTCGATGCTCTAAGGCAGGAACTGCTCAAGAAAATCGATGAAGCCTATAAGAAGAAGGAACTGGAGCTGGGAGCGGAGCTGCTACGGCTGCTCGAAAAAATGGTAATGCTCCGCACCATCGATACTCTTTGGAAGGACCACCTGCTCGGCATCGATAGCCTGCGCGAAGGCATCGGTCTTCGCGGGTATGGACAGAAGGACCCGCTCATTGAATACAAGCGGGAAGCCTTTGAGATGTTCGCCGGTATGATGAATCGGATGAAGCGGGACGTCCTGGAACATCTGTTCCGCGTGCAGGTAGTGCCGGGCGAGTCTCCACGTCCTCCGGTGGAACAGCACCGCCCCGTTCAGCTAACCCTCAACCGAGGCGAAGCCGCAGCGGACGACAACGGAACAAAGACCGTGCGTCGCGGGATCGACAAGGTCGGGCGCAATGATCCATGTCCCTGCGGAAGCGGCAAAAAATATAAGAAATGCCACGGCACTTGAGACATTGCCTCCGCTGATGCCTCGATCAGCCCCACCCGACCCAGGCTCGACGGTACGCTCCAGCGGAAGACTTCCCCGATCTCTTGACGCCTGCCGAAAAGAGCTCCGTTTTTTCGTTGAGACCGCGCGCATCCTAAGCTCCTCTCGCGAGCCTAAAATGGTTTTCCGCGCCCTGATCAACAGGGCGCGCGTGCTCGTGCGCTGCCGTGCCTGGTCCCTGTTTGTAGTCGATCCGACCACGCGCGACTTGGTATTCGACATGGTCGGAGGGCCGGGAGCACGCATGCTCAAAGGGCTTCGCATCCTTGCCGGACATGGCATTGTCGGGTGGGTCGCAAGTCACGGGAAAGCCGCCGTGGTGCGCGATGCGCGGACAGACCGGCGATTCATGCAGGAGATCGATGAGGCCACCGGGCTTAGGACGCGGTCGGTCCTCTGCCTGCCGATCCTAAGCAAAGGGAAGACCGTCGCGGTGTTGGAGATGCTGAATAAGATCGGAACACCCTTTACGCGGCACGACCTTCAATTGCTGAGCCGCCTGATCGGTCAGGCGTCGCTCGCTCTGGAGCGCGCGTCCTTGATCGAGCAAGTCGCAAGTCTGATCATAACCGACGAGCTCACGGGTCTGTTCAACGCCCGGTACCTGGATGAGGCCCTGGAACGGGAGATCCGGCGCTGCCACCGGTATCGTTCTACGCTTGCCTTGATCTTTCTGGACCTCGATCACTTTAAGGAGATCAACACGCTGCATGGGCATCCCTTGGGAAGCCGCTGTCTGACTGAGCTGGCGGAGATCATGCGACAGAGCGTGCGGGATGTGGACATTCCGGTCCGGTATGGCGGTGATGAATTTGCCGTGATTCTTCCTGAGAGCTCGGTGGAGACCGCCAGAATGGTCGCCGAACGCCTCGCGACAGCTATCCATACGCATGTCTTTTTGCAAGAGGCGGGTCTTAAGACACAGTTGGCCGCCAGCATTGGAATCGCCGGCTTTCCGGACCATGCTAAGACAAAGCAGGAACTGATATTGAAAGCCGATGCGGCGATGTACCGGTCGAAGGGGACGGGAGGGGACCGGATCTCCCTGGCGGATCAGCTCTAACCGATCTCTTTCTGCATCAAAATAGCTACGTCGTGTTTCCCGCTCGGGGAAACATAACGGTAAATGTCGTGCCGCCCGGCTGCTCAGTCTCAACCCGGATCTGCCCCCCGTGCTTAGTGATGATCCGGTGCGCGATGGTGAGTCCAAGGCCTGTCCCTTCTCCTTGTTTCTTCGTCGTAAAGAAGGGATCGAAAATTTTGGATACATGCCCGGCGGGGATGCCGGGTCCGGAGTCCCGAATTCTGACTGCGAGCGAGTCTTGATCCATATAGGTTGCCACTTCAAGCCTTCCCGTACCCTCCATGGCGCGCACGGCATTGTCGATGACATTCACAAAGACTTGTCGAAGCTCCAGCGGATTGGCCCAAATTTTGGAAACGGCTGCATAGTTCTTCTGAACCTGAATCTTCGCTCCAGACTGTTCGAGTCCTGTCAGACCTAAGGCATGATCCAACTGTTCGTTGACATCGACTTCCACCCGCAGATCGCCGGCCTCAATACGGCTGCGACCTGTTAGATCCTTTATGATCCCGCCCATGCGTTTGGCTTCCTCGACGATGGTCTTGGCATGCTCCTTCATGACTGTCGGATCGGGTTCATCAAGAATCGCCTCGCCAAAGCCCAAGACGCTGTAAAGGGGATTATTCAATTCGTGACCGAGCCCAGAGGTCAGCAGGGCAATACCTGCCAGCTTCTCGGCCTGAATGAGCTGATTTTGCAGGCTGCTCTCCTCTGTGGTGTCTCGAAGCACAAGGCCCATCAATTGGCCCTCGTCCGACTGCGCCGCGACGGGAAAACATGTGTAGTGATAGGTTCGGTGCCCAAATTTAATTTCTTTGCGAGGATGAGGATCCCTGATGATCGCTGGAGGAGCGAGCGGGTCCCGAAGCAGGGAGACTTCCGCCGGGTGCCCTGGAGAGACGACAGCGGTCTCCTGCGGGCTCTCCACATAGTGGCTCATTTCTGTTTCCAATTGCTCACGCGTTACATCGTCTGCCTGGAGAAGGTCGAATAGCGTTGGCCCCCGCAGATCGGCTTCGTGCAAGTTGAACGCCTTGTTGGACGCGCCGTTGATGTATTGCACCTGGGCATCCTCATTCAGAATCACAATGGGGTCGGGCACGCTATCAAGAATCATCTGAACGTATTCTTTCAGAGCTTTGACCCGCTCCTCGGCTCGCTTGCGCTCCATGAACTGGCCGATCTGGCTACCGATAGCGGAAAGCATCTGTAGTAGGTTGTCGTCAGTGTGCTGGATTTTATGACTGAAGAACTCCATGACCCCGAGCACCGAACCCAGCCTTCGAATAGGAAAACCGAACGCTGCATGTAGCCCTTCTTTCGACGCGACGGGCAGACGCGGGAAATTGTCATCCTTGAGGACGTCAGGAATCCAAATGGGCTCGCCACTGGCCCAGACGCGGCCGGGCAATCCGGTCCCGTGCGGAAAGGCAGTCTGCTTGCTGACCACGGCAAACCTTGCCAGGTTACTTGACGGCGAATGCCAGATTTCACCGCAGCGAATGACGCCGGCCTCCTGATCGACGCTCCAAAACGCACCCATTTCCCAGTCAAGGCTCTCGCAGATGGCCTGCAAAATTTTAGGGGTCGCTTCGCTAAGCGTCGGAGACTCGGCCAAGAGACGAGCCACGGTATGCTCCGCGTTCATGCGCCGTTCCACCTGCTTGCGTTGCGTGATGTCGCGAATAATCCCGGTAAAGCCGCGTCCTTCTGTGGTCGTCCAGGTTGAAAGTGAGAGCTCCAAAGGAAATTCGCTTCCATCTTTCTTCAACCCCGCCAACTCAATGACTTTTCCAATCACATGGGATTCCCCCGTGGATACGATGCGTTTAATTCCTGCGCGATGCGCGTCGCGGAAGCGAGCCGGCATCAGGAACGCGAGCGATTGCCCACCCACTTCACTCGCTGAGTACCCGAAAATTCTCTCCGCTGCCTTGTTCCAATAAATGATATTTCCATTTTGGTCCGCCGATATGATGCCGTCACTAGCGGTCTCCGCTACGGCGCGGAATTGCTCGTCGCCATCTCCCTGACGCAAGCGCACTGCCAGGGGAATTCGGGGGAGTGACCGGTCGCGTTCCTCGAGGTGGACATCTGCAGGGATCCCGCTCTTGCCGAGAAAGCGGCTCACAATGACATAGCCTGCTGCGCCAAAGATCGAGAGGGCGATTAGAAAGAAGGCAGCCGCCCATCTTAGAAAGTGCTGCAGGGGGTCAACCACCACGGATGCTACGATGACAGCCGCGATAATCGAGGTCACACACAAGGCAAGCAAGGCCAGGAGGAGTTGGGTAAAAGAAAGGCGCTCGGACTTATCAACGTTGCTCATGATCACCCGGAGGCGGATGTTCGTTTCTCAGAAAGGAATCGCTTAACCCAGTGCGCTGAGTATCAAGTGAAAATCATTTACATGTCAATATGCGGTAGGCACACTGCGGCTCATTTTAGATGCCGTCCGGCTGACTGAGGTGAACAGAGGGCGACCGAGGAGGTCTGATCAACTCAGGAAGAGTGGTTTCTCTTCCAGTCTTCGTTGAGCCGATACACAAAGATTAGGATTTCGGCGACCGCTTGGTAGAGGTCAGGGGGAATCTCCTGTCCCAAATCTAACTCTAACAGTATCTGCACCAGATCCGGATTTTCGCGGATCGGTATGCCGTGCTGTCTTGCCTCTTCGATGAGACGCTCTGCCAGGAGTCCGCGGCCTAAGGCTGTCACATAGGGTGACGAACGCGTCTTGGGCTCATAGCGAAGGGCGACTGCGCCTTTTCTGGGCCGTTTGTTGTTGCTACCCATTACACGCGCAGATTAACCAAACTGTTTCCCGGAAGGGTGCGGTCCCGCAGATCTGCGCCTTTAGCGCTGCCGTCATTCTTCCGTTCACATTTCAGGAATTCCACGGCAAAACCTTGCTCGCCCAGCGTCTGCCTGAGGACAGGCAAGTGTCGGGCAGCCAATACTTCGGTCTCTTCTCGCTCAACGGTGACCTTGACCGAGAGCTGTTTCTTATGCATGGCAAGATCGACGCGCAGGGCGCCGAGCTCACTGAGGTCCAAGAGCGCAATTACGCTGTAATGGCGCTCCTCCGGATCGGTTTTCCGGCCTTCCTCAAACCGCCTCTCCACGTAAAACTCCGCAGTAGAGGCTCGCCCATCCAACAGGAACGGGATTTGGAAGGTCAATGGCTCCCCTCTTTCATTATTAACACTGTTCAGGACCTGTGTCCGTTCGATCGCGGTTAATAGTTCGTGAGCCTGTTGGCGAACATCGGTCCCCTGCTTCCCAACTACGGGCGCCGGCAGCCCCGTTGGAGCTGAATCGGTTGGGGCCGATTCTTGGGGTACTGCTGCAGCAACCTTGATCCCGGCAACTTGCCGGATCTGTTCGACCAGAGAAGAATTTTTTTGTTCCCCAGCTTGATTCTTCAAATCGCTGACGACAGGTTGGAGACCATCGCCGCTGAATGCCTTTCGCTGGGAGATCTGATCGTTGATTTCAATTCTGTTTTCAGCTGCTTGTGTCGATTGAAGCAATTTTCGAAGCCCCAACTCGACGTCATGGTTGCCCCCGGGATTTAGATTCTGTAGTACTTGCTCTAACGCATCCGCGGCGAGCAATCTCTCGCCTTGTGGAGGATTGCCATCTTGTCGGACAGACTTCCCTGATTGCTGAGGCATCGGCGCCGGCGGAAGGGCTTTCTCTTCAGGCAGTATCGTCTCCGGTTGATGAATCAACACCGCTTTTGACTGGGCCTGGAACTGCTGCAATAGGATAGTTTCAAGATTTTCCCGGACCAGTTGGGTGAATGCGGCCGCCAGCTGAGGCGGCGCCGTTGCGTACACCGGAGACTGAGCCTGGGGAAGCTGGGTCTGTTGAATAGGTGCGGGGCTCACAGCTCGTGGCACCGCTGGAGAAGGACCATTAACCGAGCCCTCAGGTAACGGCGCCTCAAGCAGCGTCAGCAGAGCCGCTTTCAGATTTTGTGCCGTCAACTGCGCAGGGACTAACGGGACGCGCTGTGCGAAGGCGGCCTGGAGCATCGGTTCATACCGGAGGCCCAGGCGATCGATAGCTGAACGAAGTCCCTCGCCCGTGACCGTCTTCAAGTCTACGGGCAAGGATTTCAGAAGGACGAGTATCTTTCCGATGGCATCATCGGACGTCTGCTCCGTCATCGAGGTTGTCAGCGCTTGCCGAAATCGTTCCAGTACGCTGCCCACGGGACTGTCCACCGGCAGCAACTGCTTGAGCAAATCGATGACGGGATCTTCAACTGCCGCGACCACGGTGTCCGGTGCGGTCAGCACGTTAACCTTCGGCGTTGAGCTTCCCGGCGCTCCCGAGACGGGAGTTATGCCAAGTATGTTGACAGACAACTGCGCTCCTTCCTGTAAACTCAAGGACTACTATCCCTAAATCTGCTGTCGGCTTTTTAGGAGACTGACTTAAGGTGGATACAGATACGGACTGTCCTGGTGCGGCGTCGGGAACGAGCGCGCCTTCTGAAATAGGTGTTTTAACCTACATAACAACCGGTTCACCGGCAAAGTCCGAGAGGTTCCCAATAGCGCTAACTCGTTGTCTAGACTCAGCCTTTCAGCTTGACTAACCTCAAGACCTACGTTATGGTACTTCTCCCCAAATGGCAATGTTATCCTCAGAGAACAGCGTGAGAGCAGACGGGCTCGGACACCCGCAGCTTGCTCAAAAGCTAATCGCACGCATCGAACGGGAAGGGCCAATAACTTTCGCCGATTTTATGGAATCGGCGCTCTACGACCCGGAATTCGGCTACTACAATCTGGAAGCGCGCATTGGCGCGGGGGGGGATTACTGGACCAGCCCGGAAGTCCACGCGATCTTCGCACAGACTATTGCCCGACAGCTCGCGCAAGTGGCCGGCGTCATCGCCCCTACAGGACCCTTCACCGTTATTGAAATGGGCGCGGGCAAAGGCACCTTCGCCGAGCATATCCTCAAAACCTTCCAGCGGGAACAACCGGCGCTTCTGAAGCGCCTGGAGTACGTGATCATTGAACGCAGTGCCGGGATGGCGCAGCGACAGCAGAATCATCTCGGCCCGTTTCGGCAAGCCGGGATGTCCATCCGCTGGCTGCCCGACCTGGCTGTCCTTAGTTCGGGCTCCGTCACTGGCGCCATTTTTTCCAACGAACTCGTAGACGCCTTTCCGGTGCATCGCGTTGTCCAGCGGCCGCTGGGTTTGCGAGAGATCTTTGTCGGTTGGTCAGCAAGCCAGGGTTTTACCGAGATCGAAGCTCCACCTGTGGCTCCTGCCCTGCAACAGTATTTCTCGCGCCTCGGCATCCGCCTGGAGGAGGGCCAGCGGGCTGAGGTCAATCTCGAGGCTCTACGGTGGATGCGACAGGTCGCCGGGTGTCTTCGCAGAGGCATTGTTCTGACCATAGATTACGGTCATACTGCCGCAGATTTGTATGCGCCTCTCCGGAAAGCCGGCACCCTGCTTTGCTATTACCGCCAGACCGTCTCCGATAGCCCCTACATCCGGATCGGCCAACAAGACATGACGGCCCATGTTAACTTTACCAGCCTGGCCTTGACCGGCCAGGAATCAGGACTCGCCGTGACAGGCTTTACAAATCAGCTCCACTTCCTGATGGGGCTCGGCATTGAGGCGGCCTTCGAGACCGTGGACCCTGAGTCAAACGAGGCGGCGTTTATGCGGCGCTTGTTGCAGCCTGAAGGCATGGGGAGCACCTTTAAGGTTCTCGTTCAGCACAAGGACATGCCGGCGCCCACTCTGGACGGCCTCAAATCGCGTCCCTTTTTTCTCGACGCACTGACCTCCGGCATCCCCGATAATGGCTGATCTCGTTCCGCAAAACTACCTTCCGATTCTGATCCTGATGCTGGTAGCGGCGGCCTTCGGAATCGGCGGCCTGCTGGCCGGTTGGGTCGTCCGTCCTTCGCGTCCGTATCGCGCCAAGCTGATGCCGTACGAAAGCGGCGCCCCAACGTTTTCCGATGCCCGTACCAAGTTCCCCATGCGGTATTATGTCATTGCGATGCTGTTCGTCATCTTTGATATCGAGACGGTGTTCTTGTATCCCTGGGCCGTGCTGTCCAATCAGCTGGGGCTCTTGGGGTTGGTGGAGATGCTGCTGTTTATCGCCATTCTTCTTGTCGGATACTTCTACGCGTGGAAGAAGGGCGCTCTGGAATGGGATTAAACTATGGGCCTGATTGACAGAAGTCTAGAAGCCAATATCCTCACGACGAACCTCGACACGTTCATTAATTGGTGCCGGAAAGGTTCCATTTGGCCGATGACCTTCGGCCTCGCATGCTGCGCGATCGAAATGATCGCCACGGTTTCGCCCCGGTATGATATTGACCGGTTTGGTGCCGGCGTGTTCCGGGCCTCGCCGCGCCAATCCGATCTCATGATCGTTGCGGGCACGGTCTGCCGGAAGATGGCTCCTGTCATCAGGCGGATCTACGACCAGATGCCGGAGCCCCGGTATGTCATCTCGATGGGCTCCTGCGCGACCTCAGGCAACCACTATAACTCGTACAGCGTGGTCCAGGGCGTCGATCAATTCATTCCGGTCGATGTCTACGTTCCCGGCTGCCCGCCCCGTCCTGAAGCCCTCTTTGATGGCTTGTTGAAGCTGCAGAAGAAAATGATGTGTGAAAAGGTGCTCGTGAAGTAGAGATGCATGCGCTGCTAACCAGACTCAACGACCGGTTCCCGGACGACCTCCTTGCTGTCCGCGAGGAGGGGCCGTACAAAGATCTTGTGGCGGTGGCCAAACCGCATGCCCTTCCCGCCATCGGACGGTTCCTGCACGACGATCACGACGCTGCGTTTGACATGCTCACCGATATCTGTTCTGTGGACTA
>VBON01000275.1 GCA_005877525.1 Nitrospirota bacterium | reverse complement strand
CTTCAGCGGCAACGGTGGGGAACGGAAGGCGGCTCTTGAAATCGAGCAGCCCGCGCAAGCGCCTGGTTTCCGCGGCCTGTTCGGAAAGCTGCTGAATCTGATACCGGGCGGTCATGAGCTCGGCACGCATTTGCTGGTTTTCCTGTTCGGCGCTGCGCAGGTTGCGGACGTTTGTCCACGCCCGCGTCGCCGAGTCTACGACGTCGCCTACGGAAGACTGAAAAGGTTGAAGGATGGCGACGGTCCATACCTTGATCAGGCGCATGTTGTGGCTGCGAGTGATCTGGTAGGAGAGCAGCAGGAACTGCGCTACCATCACCGCCGCCAGCACCAAGAGAGGGCCGTGACGCACCACAAAGTGTGTTTTCTCGAGACCTTCGCGGCTCAGAGTCTTTACGGAGCGGCCGAATTGCGGTGAATGCGAATCGTGCATTGCAGCTCTCAGTTCTCAGTTCTCAGTTCTCAGTTTTCAGTTACAGTTATCAGTCAAAGTCAACGGTCAAAAGTCGAAAGTTAAAAGTCAAACGGCCCTCAACCTCTCGCCTTCGACTTTCAACTTTTGACTTTTGACTGTCCTGACTGAAAACTGACAACTACTCGATCGCGACCCGCCTCAAGAGATCGAAATCCGTGAGCATCCTTCCCGCTCCGAGACAGACCGATTCGAGCGGCTGGTCGGCGATGGACACAGCCAACCCCGTGTCCTCGCGGATGCGCTTGTCCAGATTCTTGAGCAGCGCTCCACCTCCGGTCAGCACGATGCCGCGGTCGGAAATATCCGCCGAGAGTTCGGGCGGAGTACGTTCCAGAGCCACGTGGATGGCGTTCAGGATCGTGGATACGCATTCCCCCAGCGCGTCGCGGATTTCGGAATCATCGATGCTAACGGTCGTGGGAATCCCCTCGAGCAGGTGGCGGCCCTTGACTTCCATGCTCGCCGGCTTTTCGAATGGGTAAGCGGAGCCGAGTTCAATTTTGATCTGTTCCGCGGTCCGCTCGCCGATCAGCAGGTTGTATTTGCGCTTCAGGTAGGCCGTTATGGCTTCGTCCATCTCGTTGCCGGCGACGCGCACCGACCGGCTGTAAACAATGCCCGCGAGCGAAATCACGGCGATGTCGGTGGTGCCGCCGCCGATGTCCACGATCATGCTGCCGGAAGGCTCGGTGATGGGAAGTCCGGCGCCGATGGCCGCCATCATGGCCTGCTCGACCAGATAGACTTCGCTGGCTTTGGCGCGCATGGCGGAGTCCTGCACGGCGCGCTTCTCCACCTGGGTGATCTCCGAAGGCACGCCGATCACGATCCGCGGGTGCACGAACGTCTTGCGGTTGTGGGCCTTCTGAATGAAGTAGTTCAGCATCTTCTCCGTCACCTTGAAGTCGGCAATAACGCCGTCTTTCAGAGGGCGGATGGCGACGATGTTGCTCGGCGTGCGCCCCAGCATTTCCTTGGCCTCGCGCCCGACGGCCTCGACCTCGCCGGTGCTCTTGTTGATGGCTACGATCGAGGGTTCGTTGACAGCAATGCCTTTGTCTTTGACGTAGACCAGGGTGTTGGCGGTGCCGAGGTCTATCGCCAAATCGGAAGAAAACATGCTGAACAGCGAACGAAGATTCATCTTTCGCGAGACTCCTGGCCAGGAAACGCGGTG
>VBON01000250.1 GCA_005877525.1 Nitrospirota bacterium | reverse complement strand
AAAGAGCGCAAGCGTGATCAAGCAACGTCCTTCCTTCTCGGCATAGTCTTCCGTTTCCTGCCTGACCATGGGGGCAAGGTAAGGAGGCAATCGATCGACGTCGTGACGCGCCTCATTCGACCACAATGTCGCTGTCACCATGGGTTCGACCTCCTCCAGACGACCGGAAATCCTCGTCCAGTTCGCGCATCTGATACAGGCGAGGCGAAGGTGATACAACAGGGGCGACACTTCCTCGAGCGCCTCGGCTCGCATCGCACTGCCGCAACAACAGGTGACGATCATAGTGGCCTCATCCGATTTTTCCGGGGTAGAGGATATACAGCATCGTGTAGGTGGTCGTGCCAGTCACGAATAAAATGCAATAGACAATCATCGTGAATCGGCCAAGGGCCCGATGACGCCTGCTGCCATCCGGCCAGATCTTTTCGAACAGCTTCTCAATCGACAACACGAGGGCAAGGACCAAGAGCCCCGAGAGATAGACGACAAGCCGGCGAACAGAAAAATCCGTCCCGAGTCG
>VBON01000249.1 GCA_005877525.1 Nitrospirota bacterium | reverse complement strand
CCAAAAATCCTGACGAGTTTTTCACGGCTCACCTTTAAGAGACCCGGACGCAATTCCCGCCTGTCCTGCACGAACTGCTGAGCGCGAAAACCGAGCACGATCATGTAGACCGCCATGATCAGGCCGACGATCACCAGGCAGATATGAAAGGTCAGAAGGGGGATGAACACTCGGTAATACATAAAATCGGAGCCGCTGAATCCCGTGCGGCCTTCAAACGCCAAGACGCCGAGTTGCCGAAACAGATAATAGCTCGTGAAAAAGGCTAGCATCGTCACCATGCCGCCCAAGACTATCCAGTGGTGAATATTCCCAAGTTTTTTTCGAGCCTGTATCCAGCCGATGATGAAAAGGACGGTGAACAGCATTGCCATCAGCTGGCTCAGGTCACCTCCCAACGTGGCCGCGGTGCCGAGAAATCCCGGTCGTGCGAGAAGGTCCTTCACTTCACTCCCTCAACAATGGAGGAGCGCTCGACCTCCCGGATTTCCCGAAAACCGGCCTCGGTCAGCCAATTCGATGCTTCACGCAGTGTATAACAGCGTCCCTTTTCGGTATTCACCATAAGATGCACCGCAAAGACAGCTGTCCAGGGCGGAGTTGTCCGATCCTCATCCAAGAACCGGTCTTTGATGATCAGACGGCCCGCCGGATTCAAGACCTGGTGGACTTTCCGGACGAGCGCCGCATTCGCCTCAGGATCTTGGTAATGGAGAATGTCCGACATGAGGACCGCATCATAAGGGCCGCCAAGAGGATCCCTGTTGAAATCACCGGATAGAAACGTAATACGCTCCTCAAGACCGGCCTCCTTCACGAGCCGTGCCGTCGTCTGCAGGGTTTCTGGAAGGTCAAAGATTATGGCGCGAAGTGCTGGATAGGTCTTACAGAAGCCCATGGCATGCGTCCCAGCCCCGCCGCCGAGATCCAGCAGCGTGCGCGCGCCATCCAGATCGAGTTGGCGCGCGAGGGTGGGCGCATGCTGAAGCGCCACACGGTGCAGGACAAGCAATACGTTTTCGGCCAGGCGTGGATCGGATCGAAAGACATGCTCCTTGACGGGAGACTTGCCGGTCTGGATCGTCGTCTCAAGCTTTCCCCAGTTCTCCCATTCCGCATCCTGTAGCAACAAGAGATGCCCGGCGTACGTGGGGCTGTCCTTGACCAGATACTCTTCAGCTTCCGAAGCGTTGAAATAGCCTGCTTCGTTTTTGCGAAGAAGCCCGATCGACACTAGGGCATTCAGCAGCAATTCAGTAGCACGAGGGTCTGCATGGAGGCGGCGGGCGACTTCCGCAGGCGTCCTGGAGCGTCCAGCCAGCGCCCCGAAGACGTCAAGCTTCACGGCAGTCAGGAGCACCTTGCACTCCCAATAATAACCGAGCTGAAAAATCTCAGCGAGTGAGAGGCTCCGCGCCACCCTGCCCCCTTTGAAAAAAACGATTCTATGTCAAGGGTCTCGATGAAGGCAAGGAGCTGAAGGAATGGATCTGGGCATTAAAAAGGCGGCGAAGCGCAGGCCTCGCCGCCTTTCGTAAAGATCCTACTAACCCGGCTTACGGTTTGAACTCGAACTTTGCGTTCGCCTGTGCCCCATCCTTCACTTCAATCTCTTGTTCCATGACCTTCTTCCC
>VBON01000271.1 GCA_005877525.1 Nitrospirota bacterium | reverse complement strand
CTCCTCTTCGCCGTCTCGGAAATCGGTGCGAGGCAAAATCGTCATCGCGCTGATTTTCGCCGCGGCCGTCGCGGCCTACTTCTATTTCGATCTGAAGCAGTACCTGACGCTCGAGAGTCTGAAGGCACACCGTGACCAGCTTCTGGCTTATACCGATGCGCATTTCGTGGCGGCGGTAGCGATCTTCAGCGCCCTCTATGTGCTACAAACCACCTTCTCCTTGCCCGGCGGCGCCCTGCTGTCATTGACGGGGGGATTTCTGTTCGGGAGCGTTCTGGGCACACTGATCGTCATCATCTCCCGGCCACGCTCGGCGCGACGCTGGCATTCCTGGTCGCTCGGTACCTGTTGCGGGATTGGGTGGAGCGCAAGTTCGGGGACCGCCTTGAGGCGTTCCAGAGAGGTTTCGCCAAGAACGCCTTTAGCTATCTATTGACGCTGCGGCTCATTCCGCTCTTTCCGTTTTTTTTGGTCAATCTGGTATCCGGGCTTACGCGAATCAGCCTCGGAACGTATGTGGCCGCGACAGCCCTGGGGATCATCCCTGGCACCTTTGTCTTTGCAAACGCCGGCCGGCAGTTGGGTTCGATTAACTCACTCAGCGACGTCGCCTCGCCTGCTGTTCTAGGCGCCTTCGGGCTCTTAGCCCTGTTTGCTCTTGTTCCGGTCCTGTACCGGAAGTTCCGTGGCAAGGCATGACAATCTTCAGGAGGCTGAGATGCCCGAGCAGGTGATGCTTCTTCCGGACGACGAATACAACAAAACGCTCCTCGATAACGTTCACCCAGCCGGATGGGTCAATCCGCAACCGTCGGGACGGTACAACATCGTAGTGATCGGCGCCGGAACCGCGGGCCTCGTGACCGCTGCGATCGCGGCAGGTGTCGGCGCGAAAGTTGCCTTGATCGAAAAGCATCTCCTGGGAGGCGACTGCCTCAACGTTGGGTGTGTCCCATCGAAGGGCATCATCCGCGCATCTCGAGCGTGGGCACAGATGCAAAACGCGGAAGAATTCGGCATTCACATTCCCGGGGCCGTGAAATACGACTTCAGCGAGGCGATGGCGCGCATGCGAAGGCTGCGCGCGCGGATCAGCCGTACCGACTCGGCATACCGGTACAAGAGCCTCGGTGTGGACGTCTTCATCGGGGAAGGACGCTTCTCGGGCCCGGACACCATCGAGGTCGGGGGCAGGACCCTGACCTTCAAGAAGGCGGCGATCTGCACAGGGGCCAGGGCCGCCGCGCCCACAATTGAAGGACTGGGGGAGGCCGGCTACCTGACCAACGAGACGATCTTCTCCTTGACAGAATTGCCGCATCGCCTTGGAATCATCGGCGCCGGTCCGATCGGCTCCGAGATGGCACAGTGCTTTGCCCGCTTTGGAAGCCGCGTCACGGTGCTGGAACGGATGGGGCACCTCCTCCCTCGCGAAGACGCCGACGCCGTCGAAATCGTCCAGAGGCGGATGATGAGTGATGGCGTCCAATTCATCTTTGACTCGAAGATCGTCCGAGTGGCGTCCCGTGGAAACGAGAAGGCGATTTATTACGAGATGCACGGCTCCATGAAAGAGTTAGTGGTGGATCAGATCCTCGTCGGCGTCGGCCGGGCCCCGAACGTTGAAGGTCTCGGCCTCGAAAAAGTCGGCGTCGAGTACACTGGGTCCGGAGTGAAGGTGAATCATCGGCTGCAGACGACCAACGCGCGAATCTATGCAGCCGGCGATATCTGCTTCCCGTTCAAGTTTACGCATGCGGCCGATGCCATGGCCCAGATCGTATCCAAAACGCGCTGTTTCCGCACCCGTTCGGCCTCGCCTATGCCGGCACGGATTCCTTGCTGATCCCCTGGTGCACCTATACCGAGCCGGAGATCGCCCATGTCGGCCTCTACGAAGCCGACGCCAAGGCCAAGGGCTGGGAGGTGGAAACCTTCACGTACAAGCTGGAGGAAGTGGACCGCGCGATTCTGGACGGTGAGGACGAAGGGTTCGCTCGGATTCACGTCCGGAAGGGCACCGACAAAATCCTGGGGGCCTCTATCGTCGCGGCACACGCGGGGGAGATGATCAGCGAGTTCACAGTGCTGATGAAGACCGGCCATGGCTTGAAGACCTTGACCAGCACGATTCATCCTTACCCGACACAGGCGGAAGTGATCAAGAAGGTCGGGAACGCCTGGCGCAAAGCGAACTTTACCGAGAGCCAGAAAAACATTTTGAAGAAGTGGTTCGCGTGGACGCGATGATGGGCTAGTGGTCCGTCCACACGTTGCCATCTCCCTTGAAGGAAGAGGGCGGGATGAGGGTGAATCTTTGTAAGGAGCAACGGAAAGCAAGGACAGGGTTTTTGTTTTGCCTGGCCTTACTTTTCGCCTCTTGGATCCAGGCCGAATCCCCGCCCGTCCTCGAAGTGGGCAAGTTCTCGGCGGCTCAGGAGGGAGCACTGCCCCCCGACTGGAAACCCCTGACCTTCCCAAAGATCGGTCGCCATACGATCTACAAGGCCGTCAAGGAGGACGGGATTATTACGGTGAAGGCGATGAGCGAGGCTTCCGCATCAGGGTTGATCAGAAAAGTGACTGTGGACCTCACGGAATATCCGATTCTGGCCTGGCGCTGGAAGGTGGCAAATGTGCTTAAGAACGGCGATGTGACGAAGAAGGACGGTGATGATTCCCCAGCCAGGATTTATGTCATGTTCGAGAAGAATCCCGGCAAAGTCAGCGTCTTTGAGAAAGCCAAATTCGAGGCCTACAAGTTAATCTACGGACACTACCCGCCGCTCGCGATCAACTATATCTGGGCGAGCAAGGCTCCCCAAGGCACCATCGTGCCGAGTCCATACACCCACCGCAGCAAGCTCATCGTGGTCGAGAGCGGGCCGTCGCTCGTCAATCAATGGGTCAGCGAGCAGCGCAATCTATTGACGGACTACAAAGAAGCCTTCGGTGAGGAGCCGCCGCTTGTGTCGGGTATCGCCATCATGACCGATACCGACAATACGGGCGAATCGGCGATCGCCCATTATGGAGATATTGTGTTCAAGAAGACCGCCAGCGATCTCGCAGGCCCGTCCGCTAAATAAAACGGGGCCCGCGCGAGCACCGGCCCCCACCTCATCAGGCGCCTTACTTGTTCGGCTGCGGGGTGTACCGCAGGTACGGCTTGACCGCCCGGTGGCCCTTCGGAAACAGCGCTGGAATCTCAGCATCGGTTACCGCGGGCGTGATGATGCAATCCTCACCGTCCTTCCAATTGGCCGGGGTCGCGACCTTGTACTTGGACGTCAGCTGCAAGGAGTCGATGACGCGCAGGAGTTCATCGAAGTTCCGCCCGGCCGAGGCCGGGTACGTGAGCATCATCTTGATCTTCTTATCCGGGCCGATTATGAAGACCGAGCGCACCGTCATGTTGTCCAACGCATTCGGGTGGATCATGTCGTATAAGGTCGCCACTTTTTTCTCGGGATCGGCGATCAACGGATAGTTTACCGTGCACTTTTGCGTCTCATTGATATCCTTGATCCAGCCCTTATGGGCATCCATCGGATCGACGCTAATGGCGATTACCTTGACGTTGCGTTTCTTAAACTCCGGCATGATCCTGGCAACCGTGCCAAGTTCTGTAGTGCACACCGGAGTGAAATCCTTGGGATGCGAGAAGAGGATTCCCCAGCTACTGCCCAGCCATTCATGGAAGTTGATTGGTCCCTCGGTTGTCTCGGCGGTGAAATTCGGCGCTTCATCTCCTAATCGCAATGCCATATGAATCTCCTTTCCTTGTGACGAATCTGCTCAGAAGTCGATGACAACGTTCCAGGCGGTATTATAAGTATCGGCCTGGCCTTTTCTCTTTGTCAATCGGTACATTCCTCCAAAGGATCCATGCTTGGTGTGAGGCAGTGTTCGCCACCCTGTGCCAATCCTGTTACAATTCCAAAATGGCCGTGATCACGACGCATTCTACCGCCGACCTCGACGGCGTCGCGTCTACGGTCGCTGCAGTAAAGCGCCGTTCCCGCAGCCCGAACCTGATAGGGACTCTGAAACACCGCCTGCCGGCGCCGATCACCAGATTGCTCCACGAGGCAGGCGAGCTGGCGGATCGCATGGACCTTTCGGCGTACGTCGTCGGAGGTTTTGTGCGGGATTTGCTGTTGGACCTTCGGAACCTGGATCTCGATATTGTCATTGAGGGCGACGGAATCGCGTTTGCGCGCGCGCTCGGCCGAGACCGCAAAGCGCGCGTGAAGACGCATGAGCGCTTCGGTACGGCCGTCGTGATCTTTCCCGATGGGTTTAAACTGGATGTAGCGACGGCCCGGACCGAGTCCTACGAATATCCGACGGCCCTCCCCACCGTGGAGCCCAGTTCCATCAAACAAGACCTGTATCGCCGTGATTTTACGATCAACACGATGGCAGTTCGACTGAACGCGCGCAATTTCGGCGAGCTCATCGATTTTTACGGGGGTCGCCGGGACCTCAAAGAGAAGACCCTGCGCGTACTGCACAACGTGAGCTTTCTGGACGACCCCACCCGGATCTTTCGCGCGGTCCGCTTCGAACAGCGATTCG
>VBON01000270.1 GCA_005877525.1 Nitrospirota bacterium | reverse complement strand
TCGGCGCGAGGTTCTCACTTTCCGCCGAAAGAGTCCGCCTTGGAGTGGATGGATGCCTTCAATGGTCACAAAGCCGGTGAACCAGAATAGCGCCATCATGGTTTTACTCATCCGTTGACTGGTGGCGGCCTCCCGGCGCAAAACTGTTTCAATATGCTCCCAAGAAAAATAGTTTCGCCAGGCCTGATGGTAGGCGGATTCCCACTCCGTCTTAGACATCCGTGGGTGAGCGGTCGTTACATGCTCCAGATCATACTTGTTTAGATCAGGGTCCATCCAGACCCCCTGCAAGGCGAGATTGCGGTGATCCTCGCACCCTGGAAGCGGGGTGAGGAAGAAAAATTCCAGGAGGTCGATCGGGAGCTCCTTTTTAATGATCGCAATATCGCGCGCGATGGACTCCGGTGTATCTGTGGGGAAGCCCAGTATGTATCCCAGGCGGTTCCTTCCACGCCTGCAGCATGCTCCGGTATTCCCAGATCTTGTTCTGGCGCTTTTTGGCGCCGACCAGAGATTCAGGATGAATATTTTCCAGTCCGATGAACACATTTCGGACGCCGGCGCGTTTGGCTTTCTCGATAAAACGCGGGATTTTGTGACATTGGGTATCCACTTGAATGGTGGACGAGACATTGAGCTTTTCCTGCTCGCGAAGTTCTATCAGTTTGTCGAAGATCGGCTCCCAATCCTTATTTCTGGCGAAATCGTCATCGGTAATGAAAAACCGCTTGATACCTTGCTGGTAGCTCGCCCGAATCAAGCCGGCGATATCCTCCGGACTGCGTCTCCTGGATTTTTGCCCCTGGACGTTAATGATCGTACAGAAACTGCATTGGAAGGGGCAGCCGCGTCCGGCATCAAAACTGGAATATTCACCAAAATTATTGCGCACCTTGCTGTAGGGCAAGGAGGGCATCGGGGCGCCCTCCAAGGAGGGAAGGTCCTTCAGGAAATTATAGACGGGCTTTAACTTTCCTTCGAATGCGTCACGCAGCACCTCGTCGAGGTGCTCTTCCGCCTCCCCCGCAAAGATCGTAACGCCTTTGTTCAGGGCATCCTGTATTTCGGCAGGAGTCTCTGGAAGCATGGCGAGGCACCCACTCACGTGGAACCCACCCATGACAACAGGAATCTCCGCGGCACGGAAAGCGGTCGCCAAGTCCATGGCGCGTGGGAATTGATTCGTCTGGACCCCCACCAGCCCGACCATGCCGGTTCCGGCCTTCTTGAGTTCGCCAATGATCTGCGCAACAGGAATAATAGTATTGGTTTCGTCGTAGGTCTCGACGGAGATCGTCACGTCGTCTCCCAAAACCCGACGTCTGGCGCAGTCCAAGGTCAAGCCGTTCATCAGGGCAAGAGTGTTGGAGGGAACGACAGAACGATACCACTGGATGACATACCCCGTGTCATCATAACGGGAGGGCTTGATCAGGATGACGCGGAACGTTTTTGGTGTGGTCACAGTGACCTCAAGACTTTAGGTTGAGTTGATAGCCAGATGTTGGGGCGAACTATATACGAATTGATTAGACTTTATTCGCGGATTAGGTTTGGGCTGCGGATGCTGAATCGGGAGACCATGCGAAGCATAAACCCTGTAGTTTGACACCCTCATGGACACGGAGTAGCCTGTGCCCTTTCTCGCTCAGACACTGTCGCTGTGTCTACTCAGCGCAACGCGCTATGAGGGGGTAGCAAAGGTTTTCTAGGGTTTGCATAATGCGACCGTCTGCCACTAATTTCGTTCTCCTGCTTTTTGCCCAAGGTAATACTCCACAAAATGCTGCAGGCAATAAGAGGCGTGTGACTTCATAGCACAGTCGCCCAAAGGGCTTTGGGAAAGGGCATATATGCTGACCGGAGACCGGATCGGAAATGGATTCCGAATGAGGAGAGACAAGATGGCTAAACTAGTTTTCGGAGCTGCACTCCTATTTGCTTTCGTCAACGTATCCGTGCCCGTGTACGCCCAGAGCGTCTATCTCCATGTCTGCAACGCGGGCAAAGTGGACATTGACGTGTTCGTCTCACGGGCGGGCAACGTCTCCAGCTCGCACGTCGGCTCCGCTGATTGCGCGTCCGTCGCGGAGAGCGCGGGCGCAATGGGAGCGGCGTATGTGGGACTTGCGCTTGTCGATGCCCGCGGACAGTGGGGAGCCGCTCGGAGGCTCGACGTCCTTCCCGTACGCGGTTCTGGCGCCTGGAGCAGGGCAAACCAGAACGTGACCGTCCGGCACGGGAATTCGAATGTCTCCTTGTCGATGCAGTTGCTCTTCCGCCCTAATGTCCCCACCTGCAACACCTCTCAGACATCTTCACAAGCGGCGAGTTTGCCCTTGAACGCGACCGCCGCTCAGAGGAACGCGGCTGCTGCTGCGGACTTGAACAGACCTGCGGCGCAGACGACCTGCGAAACGTTGGGCTACACGCTGAACGTTGAAGGGTATGCTGACACCGGCGAGATCACGTTCAGGCAGGAATGCGACCCGTGCGACAAAAAAGCGGAGGCGAAGCTTACGCCCGAGGAGCGGGCCGCCAGGCAGAGACAGGAAGCTGCGATGAATCAGGCGATCGGAGGGTTGACCGGATTGGGGCCCGCGGGCGCATTCTTTGGGAGCGTTATGCAGCGGCAGAACCAGGAAGCGGCGGACGAGCGCAAAGCGCGTGAATCACGCCTCTCGCCGACACAGCGAATGGACTGGAGTGACCTCCTCACGGCTCTGAGAAAGCCGGGATCAAAAATTTGGGAAAAGATACCCAGGAACATCATCATCCGCGGGACGGTGTCGAGCGTCGAGGTGTCCAAGGATACGTTTGAGCCCAACATTCAATGGGTGGACGTCGCCTTCCGCGAATCACCGGTCACGGATGTTGGTCCGAATAGAAGACCGTACTCCGAGTTCAATGTGTGCACGTCAAGTCAGGACATCTTCGAGGATCGGTTCGGCGCGGACTTCAGTACCAGCATGATTGGCAAGACGGTCGAAATCGAAGGTGAAACCCAGGGAGCTGTCTGCCGGGGCCTGAGGGGCAGCATCCGGATTACCCTGGCACACCAGGTGCGGCCGGTTCAATCCGCTCGGTTTGAGCCTGGGACGGTGCCAAAATTCGTTCCGCTTACTCCGGAACCACCCAAGCTAACACCCGAGCAGGTGGAAGCCTTGCGCGTTCGTCAGGAGAAAGAGGCCGACGATGCGAACAAGTATATTCAGAAAATACAAGAGGACAGTCGGAAGCAAGCTGCTTGCGCGGAACAATCGGATGAATTCGCGAAGACTCACTCCGACCTCTTCGAGAGAAGAAAGGAAAACTGCGATTGCTTAAAAGCTAATGGGGTCAAAGTACCATGGTGCCGGTAGTTCGACCTTGGAATGAGAAATCGGTGGCAGGA
>VBON01000269.1 GCA_005877525.1 Nitrospirota bacterium | reverse complement strand
TGCCACGACAACATGCTGAGCGGCATCCTGATGTTTCACCATGCCGAAGCGCTGGTGCTGGAGAATGTCTGCCGCGACAACCAGCACTGGGGCTTTGTGACCACGCCGGAATGCGAGACCACTCCTCCGCGAGGCGAGCTTACAAAGGGGAATCAACTGGACGACAATCCCCGCGGCGCCATCATGGTCACTCACGAACCGCTGGCCGAAATCGGACGGTAATGGTTTGATGACCGGCTTGCCAGACGATCGCCCCAAACATTTCTCCATGATCCGCGGGTTTCACTTGGCCGACTTGTTCACTCTGGCCAACGCAGCCTGCGGCGTGGCGGCCGTTTTCTGCGCCATGATCTACATGGGGAGACAGTCCTTGGCCCACTTCTTCGCAGCCACGGCCTTGGCGCCGGCGGCGTTGGTATTCGATGTGCTCGATGGTCGCATCGCGCGAAGGCGGCATACGCATTCGGCGCTCGGGCGCGAGTTGGATTCGCTCGCCGACGTCATCTCGTTCGGGGTTGCGCCGGCGGCACTTGGATTCGCTGCCGGTTTGCGTGGAGGCTGGGATTGGGTCGCGCTTCTTTACTTCGTCTGCTGCGGGGTGAGCCGATTGGCCCGCTATAACGTCACCGCTGAGATGCTCTCGGAGGGCAAGGACAAGGTGGCCTACTTTGAAGGCACACCCATTCCTACGACTGTGCTGCTGAGCGGTGTGCTGGCCCTCGCTGCCTGGCAGGGCCGGCTTGGCGAGAACCTCTACTGGGGCACGTGGACATTAGGACCTTGGGACCTGCACCCGCTGGCATTGCTCTTCGTCCTGTCCGGAACCTTGATGATCAGCAAAACGTTGCGCATCCCAAAAGTCTAGCAGTGGTCGCCTTGGATCTAGGATCAGACTCGACTTTCCGAGAGCTTGGGGGGATCGAGGCTGACCCTAGAGTCAAGCGGGCGGCGCCGAGCGGGACCCTGGCGGAGCACAGCGCGAATAAGTCCGCGCGCCCTTGGCTGAGCGCGAGCACGTCAGGGTGGCTCGGCGACAGGACCCGCGCCTACACTGCTTGCCGTGCATCTTCAGCGGGTGCTACGATGACTCTCCATGATTACGCTGGATCAGAAAGCTGCTGCACCCCCTGCCGGGACCGGCCTCCAGAAGGAGCAGGCAGTTCAGCGGATGTTTTCGTCTATCGCCCGCTACTATGACCTCAATAATTCACTGCTCAGTTTAGGCCTGCATCATAAATGGAAGCGCGAGGCTGTCGGCTTCGTTCCTGTTGGAAGCAAGTTCATATTGGATATTGGAGCGGGCACCGGAGATCTTGCCTTGTTGACAGCTAATCGGATCAGTCCCAGCGGCCGGATCATTGCCGCTGACCTGAATCATCCCATGCTTGCGGTGGGTGCGACAAAAATACTCCGAGCCCGGTTGAATCGACAGATTCTGTGCGTCCAGGCGAATGCCGATCGGATCTCTGCTCGAGATGGCGCTTTTGACGCCGTGACGACCGGCTTTTGCTTGCGGAACGTCGGCGACCTCAACAGCGCCTTGCGCGAAATTCACCGTGTCCTAAAGCCCGGCGGACGCTTGGTGTGTCTTGAGTTTTCCCGCCCTATCGCACCATGGCTCAGGCGTCTGTATGACTGGTACTCCTTCTCGTTGCTACCGTGGATCGGGACCAAGGTTTCACGCGATACAACCGGCGTCTACGAGTATCTCCCCGCCTCCATTCGCAGCTTTCCCGATCAACAAAGACTTGCGAAGGAAATGCAGGCCGCAGGG
>VBON01000274.1 GCA_005877525.1 Nitrospirota bacterium | reverse complement strand
TCTCGATCCAGGGTCGGCTCATCTACAAACGCCCGCAAAATCCCTGCCTCATGCTGCTTTTTCGCAAAGCGCGGCAGAAGGTTTTCGAAGGCGATGATCTTTTTCAGGATCGGCAGGAGGCGCCGGCCCGTCACATACGCCTGGCCGCTCTCGACGTACACTTCGACAGCCTCCACCGCGAGGTCCGCCAGATAGTCGTTGAGGGCGCTGTCATCCTTCAGGTACCGCTCGGTCTTGGCTTTCTTTACCCGGAACAACGGCGGCTGGGCAATATAGATATATCCGCGATCGATCAATTCAGGCATCTGGCGGTAAAAGAAGGTGAGCAGCAGCGTACGTATATGGCTGCCGTCGACATCGGCATCCGTCATCAACAGGATCTTGTGATAGCGCGCGCGTGTGATATCGAAATCGTCCTTGCCTTTTTCGGCGTCCTCGCGTGCTCGTCCAATGCCGGTCCCAAGGGCCTGGATCAGCGTACGGATCTCCTCGCTGTTGAGCATTTTGTCGAAGCGCGCCCGCTCGACGTTCAGAATCTTGCCCTTCAGCGGCAAAATAGCCTGGAACCGACGATCGCGCCCCTGCTTGGCGGAGCCCCCGGCCGAATCTCCTTCGACGATGAACAACTCGCTATGGGCAGGATCCTTCTCCGAGCAATCGGCGAGCTTTCCGGGAAGGGAGCCTGAGTCCAATGCGCTTTTGCGCCGAATGAGTTCCTTGGCTTTGCGGGCAGCTTCTCGCGCCCGCGAGGCATCGAGAGCCTTCCCGACGATCTTGCGGGCGATAGGAGGATTTTCCTCAAAGAAGGCCCCGAGCGCCTCGTTCACGGCCGCCTCAACGATTCCCTTGACTTCACTGTTGCCGAGCTTCGCCTTGGTCTGACCTTCGAATTGAGGCTGACGCAGCTTGATGCTGATCACCGCGGTGATGCCCTCCCGCACGTCCTCTCCGGTCAGCGACTCGGTCTCCTTTTTAAGAAGGTCGTTCGCGTTCGCATAATTGTTGATCGTCCGGGTCAGCGCGGCCTTGAACCCGACCAGATGCGTGCCACCCTCCCGTGTATTGATGTTGTTCGCGAACGAGAAAATGTTTTCGGCATATCCGTCGTTGTATTGAAGCGCCACTTCCAGGATCATGTCCGACTTCTGTACCTCGATAAAGATCGGCTTGTGCAGCGGGGTTTTGGCCTCGTTCAGGTGCTCCACGAAAGAGACGATCCCGCCCTTATAACGAAAGACTTCCTGCTTTTCGCGCCGCTCGTCGGTGAGCGAGATGGAGAGGCCCTTATTGAGAAATGCCAGCTCCCGCAGCCGCTGGGCGAGCACATCGAAGCTGAAATCGAGCGACTCAAAGATCTGTCCATCCGGTTTGAAGGTGACCTTCGTGCCGCGCTTCTTGGTCTTCCCCGTGACCTTCAGGGGAGCAAGCGATTTGCCCCGCTCGTACCGCTGCTCGAAGACCTGGCCTTCCTGCCAGATTTCCAACTCCAGCCATTCCGAGAGCGCATTAACGACCGAGATGCCTACGCCGTGCAATCCGCCCGAGACGGTATACGCTCCCTGCTCGAACTTCCCTCCTGCATGGAGCATCGTCAACGCCACTTCCGCGGCCGATTTGTGTTGAGTGGGATGCATGCCGGTCGGAATGCCGCGGCCGTTGTCGATGACGGTGACGCTGCCGTCCAGGAAGATGGTCGTTTCGATCTCGTCCCCGAACCCTGCCATGTGCTCGTCGACGCTGTTGTCCACCGCCTCATAGACGAGGTGGTGCAGCCCGTCCACGCCGGTGCTGCCGATATACATCGCGGGACGTTTTCGTACGGCGTCGAGTCCCTCTAGGACCTTGATCTGCTCCGCGCCGTATGTATCGCTCGGGCCGACCTCGGGGACTTCCCCTTCGGGCATAGGCTCCTTTGTGGCCATAGGCTCTCCTGGTTGCTGCCTTATACCTTCATCGGCATGACGACACACAAGAATCCGGGATCTCCTTCCGGTTTCAGCACGCACGGACTCAAGGCGCTCTTCATTTCAAGATGCACAATCTCGCTGTCCATCGCGGCCAAGGCATCCAGGAAGTACCGGGCATTAAAGCCGGTCGTCAGGCTCTCCCCCCGGTACTGCACGGGCAATTCCTCGGTCGCTTCACCGAGATCCGGGTTGCTGCTATAGAGCGTGAGCATCTCGGCGTCGAGCGTGAGCCGGACGGCGTTCGTTTTATCGCGGGACAGGACCGCCACGCGCCGCAACGCTGCTTCTAGGGCGGCGCGATCGACCGTCGCCTTCTTGGTATTGTCTTTCGGGATGACCTGCTGGTAGTTCGGATAGGTCCCCTCCATGACACGCGAGGTCAGAAACACGCCGCTTCTTTGAAACGTCACCAG
>VBON01000273.1:592-3410 GCA_005877525.1 Nitrospirota bacterium | reverse complement strand
GGTATCACGCCAATGTTTCGGCGTGCGCCCATTTCCCGTCCACGCGTCGCTGATGCCGTACCCGCCGGTAAATCCGACTCGACCGTCGATAACCAGGATTCGCCGGTGGCTTCGATAGTTGTAGCGCAATAATCTCCATGGAAAAATGATTCCCTCCACCTTCACTCGACGAAAGTATTCGACGTGACAGCCGGCATCTTTCATACTCGAGATAATCTCGGAGGGCACCTTTTGTGATCCCTGGTGATCGAGCAGAATATTGACGCTGACGCCCGCCCGGCAGCGATCCGCAAACGCCTCGGCGAATTCATGAGCGACACCGCCGTCTTCGTAGAGATACTGCGCCATGGTTATGGTAGATCTCGCATGCTTAATCTCGCGCAGCATGACGGGAAAAGTTTCATCGCCGTTAAGTAAGACGTCGATGTGATTGCCGGCGAGGATGGGTGCGTCGGTGTGAGCTTCAATGGTGGGGAAAAAGGCCGCTTGGTCGAGCCTGACCTCGGGAACGTCGTGTACCTTAAGGACTGAGGCGCAACCCCAAAGCAGAACGATCGCAACTAGCCAATTCAAACGTTTCATGGTCTCTTCCGAAGTTAGTACTCCATGGACCCTCCCCGAATGCTACCACTCAGCCTCCGTAAGGCATGGTGAGAATACGAAGGGGGTGGGAACCCATAAGCATTATGCCTCATCTTACCCTCCCAAGCCCCTTGCCTTACCGTTGCAGTAAGGCTGGGTGGCCCGAGCAGTTGGGTGCTCAGAGGTGAGGAACTATCGCAAAGCTTAGGCGAAGGTGTTTGGAGAATGTGTTACGATTTAGGGTTTGAATTTTGAGTCGGAGTTATAACTTTCCTATGGCGGACCAGAACGATCTCATCATCGTCGGCGCGCGGCAAAACAACCTCAAAAACATCTCGCTGCGCATCCCTCACGACCAGGTAACGGTCATCACCGGGGTGTCAGGCTCGGGAAAATCCTCCTTGGCTTTTGACACGATCTTCGCCGAGGGGCAGTGGCGCTACATCGAGTCCCTCTCCACCTATGCCCGCATGTTTCTTGAAAAACTCGATCGCCCAGACGTTGATCGGCTGGAGCACATCCGACCGGCCATCGCCATCGAGCAGAAGAATCACGTTCGCAACTCCCGCTCGACCGTCGGGACGACAACGGAAATTGCTGATCTCCTGCGATTGCTGTACGCCAAGATCGGCCGGCCCTTCTGCCCTGATTGCGGGATTGCCGCCCGTGCATATCAGCCGGGAGAGGTCGCCGAGGCGCTTTTCGCGGACCATCTCGAGAGTCGTGCCATGGTGCTCTTTCCGCTCTCCCTGACTCCCACAGTCAAACTCGATCCCCTTCTGAAGGACCTGATCGGCCGTGGGTTTGTCCGCCTCCGCCTTGATAATGACGTGCTCGACCTCACTCCTGACGCGGTCGGCAATATCATCGCGCAGTTGAAAGGCCGATCTGAAGTCCATGTCATCCTCGACCGGCTACGGCTTCGCGTCGAGGACCGGTCTCGATTAGTGGAAGCGATCGAAACGGCGTTCCGGGAAGGCCACAACCTCTGCGTGATCGAGATTATGGGCGAGGGACTCCACAGCTTCTCTCAAAACTACGGCTGTCAATCCTGCGGGCGCATCTTCGAGACGCCGAAGCCCGCCCTCTTTTCGTTCAACCATCCGCTCGGCGCGTGCCCGACTTGCAAGGGATTCGGTAATAACCTTCGGTACGACGAAGACCTGATCGTCCCGGACAAGAGCAAGAGCCTCGCGGCTGGTACGATCGAACCCTGGACTAAGCCGTCGGCAGAATGGTGGCAGAAGCAGATGCTGCTCGGCTTTAAGCGGCACGGTTGGGACATTACCAAAACATATGAAAAGCTGACATCCGAGGAACGGACTTTCCTGTGGGAAGGAAAAGCCAAGGTGGAAGGCATCCACGCCTTCTTCAGATACCTGGAAGGCAAGCGATACAAACTCCATGTGCGCGTAATGCTCAGCCGGTACCGCAGTCCCTTCTCATGTGAAGCGTGCCTGGGCACCCGCTTGCGACCGCAGGCGCTGGCTATTCGGGTGGGTGGACGCTCGATTGCGGAAGTGTCGGACATGACGATCAGCGAAGCTCACGACTGGGTCCAAGCCTTGCCACTCTCGGCTTTTGAACGGGACGTTGCCAACGACATCCTGAAGATGTTGCAGGCGAAACTCGGATTTCTCATGCGTGTCGGCCTCAGCTATCTCACCCTCTCTCGGCTCACCCGGACGCTCTCAGGGGGCGAGGCGCAGCGCATCGGTCTTGCCACTCAACTCGGCGCCCACCTCACGGGAACCCTGTACGTCCTGGATGAACCCACGATTGGCTTGCACGCGCGGGACACGCAGCGGCTTGCAGAGATCCTGGCCGACCTGGCGAAGGAGGGAAACACCGTTCTCATGGTCGAGCATGACCGGACCATGATTGAATCCGCCGATTTTGTGGTCGAGATGGGACCGGCCGCAGGCGAGAAGGGCGGAGAAGTCGTCGCGGCCGCGCGGTTCCCGGAGTTCCTTGGGGATTCACGAGCGCTGACGGCCCGCTATCTCAGAGGCGAAGAGAACATTCCACTACCGCGTAAGCGCCGCGCGGGCGCCGGCCAATCGCTCCTGCTCGTCGGCGCGCAAGAACACAATCTCAAAAACATTAACATTCGCATCCCGCTCGGTACCCTGACCTGCGTGACCGGCGTCTCCGGCTCGGGCAAAAGCACTCTTGTCCAGGACACCTTGTACCGTGCCCTGGCGCGGGCCTTCCGCCTCGAAAATCTTCCAATGGG
>VBON01000273.1:0-342 GCA_005877525.1 Nitrospirota bacterium | reverse complement strand
CGCTTTAAACTTCAGATCCTGACCGTGAAATATCGAGGGGCTTCGATTTACGACGTCCTGAAAATGACTGTGGCGGAGGCCCAGCAATTCTTCTCCGACAGCCTTTCCCTCGTCTCCAAGCTGCGTGTGCTCTCATCGATCGGGCTCGGTTACTTGCGGTTAGGACAAGCAGCGACGACGCTGTCAGGGGGTGAGGCCCAGCGGTTGAAGATCGCCAGTGAACTGGTGAAACTTCCTGCGAGCCGCAAAGCACATCACCGGCTCCTCTATATCATGGATGAGCCGACCACGGGTCTTCACCTCGACGATGTGAAGAAACTCCTGGCTGTGCTGAACCGGCTC
>VBON01000257.1 GCA_005877525.1 Nitrospirota bacterium | reverse complement strand
CCGGCGCGCCATCATCGACAAAGACGTCGTCATTCCGCCAAAGACCAATATCGGCTATGACTTGCAGGCGGACGGCGAGCAATTCACCGTCACCGAGTCCGGCATCGTGGTCATCTCCAAGGGCATGAAACTGGAAGCCTGACGAGGCTCGCTGATGACGTCAAACCCGCCCGACTACTACGGTCGCACCCAAACTGTTCTGATGGTCGTCCATCCGTTCCTGCTCTTCGCCTATTGGGAAGTGACGCCGGAGAGTTGCCGGCAGGCGCATGAAACCATGGGGCCGGAGATTGACGGCGCGCGGGCGATTCTTCGCATGTACGACATTTCGCTGATTCATTTCGACGGCACGAATGCGCACCAGATCTTTGACATCGAGATCGGATTGGAAGCCCGCGGCTGGTATATCCCGATCTGGACGGCGGACAAGTCGTATTGTGCCGACGTAGGGTTTCTGGCACGCACCGGTCGCTTTCACCCAATTTCCCGTTCGAACGTCATCCACACTCCGAGAGCGACCCCCTCATCCAGAACCGACGAGCAATGGATGCGCGTCCGGTTTGTGCGCCGGCGCAAGCCCGAGCCTACGCGTGCTCTGGAATACGTAAACGCCCCCGGCTCCGACCGTAAGCTTTCCGCTGAGGCCCTGCAGCACGAGCGGAGCCAACAAGAGCGGGATGCCTCCATGGCCGAATATCTCGGCGGCGGCCTTCCCACCTCCAGACAAGGATAGCCGTGAATTCTCCTGCTCTCGGATATTTGTGCCTGGTTCTTCATTGCCATTTGCCCTATGTGCGTCACCCTGAGCACGAAACCTTCCTGGAAGAAACCTGGCTGTACGAAGCCATCGGCGATACCTACATCCCGCTGCTCCGCGTCATGGACGGGCTGCTTCGGGACGGCATCGATTTCAGGTTGACCATGACTCTCTCTCCTCCCCTGATCTCAATGCTCCGCGATCCGTTGCTGATCTCGCGCTTCGAGCGGCACCTCAACAAGCTCATTGAACTGGCGTCGAAAGAGACTGACCGGACGCGGTTTCAGCCGGAGTTTCATCGGCTTGCGGAGATGTACCTCGAGCGGTTCCTGCAGACTCGCCACGCCTTTACGCAGGAGTACCGTTACGATCTCGTTGCCGGCTTTGAACGGCTCCAGGAGCACGGCAAACTGGAGATCATCACGTGCGGCGCGACTCATGGCTTCCTGCCGCTCCTGAATGTCGTTCCCAGTGCCGTGCGCGGACAGTTGCGCACGGCCGTCGCACATTACGAGGAAACCTTCCGGCGCCCGCCTCACGGAATCTGGCTGCCGGAATGCGGCTATTTCCCAGGCCTCGATGAGGCGTTACGCGACGTCGGCCTGCAGTTCTTCTTCACGGAAGCCCATGGGCTCCTGTATGGCGAGCCGAAGCCCCGCTACGGCTTGCACGCGCCGGTGTTTTGTCCCACAGGTGTCGCCGCATTTGCCCGCGACATGGAATCCTCGAAGCAGGTCTGGAGCGCCGAAGAAGGCTATCCCGGAGATCCGGCCTACCGTGACTACTATCGGGACGTGGGCTGGGATTTAGATTACGATTATGTGAGGCCCTACGTTCAAGCCACCGGGCAGCGGATGAACACCGGTATCAAGTATTACCGCATCACCGGCAAGACCGATCATAAGCAGGTGTACGATCGCGCGTGGGCCCTTGAGCGGACGGCCGACCACGCGGCGAACTTCATCTTCAACCGCGAGCGGCAAGCTGAATGGTTGGCGCCTGGGATGGACCGCCCGCCGGTGGTCGTGGCCCCCTATGATGCCGAACTTTTCGGGCACTGGTGGTTCGAAGGACCGGAATGGCTGGATCAACTTTTCCGGAAGCTGCACGCCAGCAGTCACTTGGTTGAACCGATTACTCCCGCGGAATACCTCGAACGACACGATGTCAACCAGGTCTGCACGCCGTGCGGCTCTTCATGGGGAGCCAGCGGTTATTACGAAGTGTGGCTGAATGGCTCCAACGATTGGATCTATCGCCATCTGCATAACGCTTCGCGGCGGATGGAGGAGTTGACAAGCCGGTTTGGCCAGGCTGACGGTGTGATCCTGCGCGCGCTCACCCAGGCCGGCCGGGAGCTCTTGCTCGCGCAAAGCTCGGATTGGGCGTTTATCATGAAGACCGGCACGATGGTGGACTATGCCGTCAAACGCACGAAGGATCACATCCATCGCTTCACGCGCCTGTACGAGCAGCTTTTATCGGGGAACCTCAACTTCGAGTGGTTGAAGGATATCGAAGACAAGGACAACATCTTTCCCAAACTCAATTACCGTAATTTTTCTTGAGCGGGGTCGGAGCCGACTTTTTTACCACGGCTCGAAACCCCGAAACAATTGATTCAGAGCCCGGTTTTCAATACATGCGACGACTGAGTGCCGCAGCACGTGTCATTATCGTGGGAGCG
>VBON01000268.1 GCA_005877525.1 Nitrospirota bacterium | reverse complement strand
CGCTCTATTACAAGACCGGCACGGCGTATAAGGACCCTGTGATCGGCACGACGCCGTCCGGATCGGATGTCCTCGTCAATCGGTCAATCGCGCTGCAGGGCGGCTTGCCATCGGAGATGGCCTTCCATATAAACAGCCGGTCAGGCCCGAACGGACCGGTCACGGCAATCATCCAGTCCAACCCGGGCATCTATAGCCAACTTGCGCTCACGCCCTCGCTGCCTATCTGGAGCCGGATACTCGCCTGGCGGGACATGTAACAAGACTCTAGCTTCCCAAGGGGAGAGGGTGCTAAGCCCGTCATGAAAGCCGGACAGGCTCAGGCCCGCCCTCTTCCCCTAAGGGGAGAAAGCCCGAGGCCTCACCTCACCTAAACTCAGGTATTGGAATTAGCAATGACGTGGTGCAGGACTTCGGTGAGCTCAACCATCCTGAAGGGCTTGACGACCACACCGGAAAACCCATACTCGCGATAGTCGGCCATCACCGGATCGTTCGCATACCCGCTGGAGACGATCGCTTTCACTTGCGGATCAATCTGAATCAGGTCCTTGATCGCCGCCTTGCCGTCAACCCCGCCCGGAATGGTCAAGTCCATGATTACGGCGTCAAAGGGGCGTCCTGACTCTTTCGCTTTTTTGTACAAGGCCACCGCTTCCGCGCCATCCTTAGCAACCTCGGTTTGATAGCCCGACAACGTCAGGATCTGGACCATCAGGCTGCGGATCGCCTCCTCATCATCCATGATGAGCACATTGCCGCTGCCTCTCCGCGGCTGCTCACTGAACGCCCCTGATTTTGCCACGTCCTGGCCGGAGACCGGCAGGTAAATGGCGAAGGTGGTGCCGATACCCACTTCCGACGTGACCGAGATGTGCCCTTGGTGGTTCGTGATGATCGAATAGGAAGTCGCCAGCCCTAGACCGCTTCCTTTCTGTTTGGTGGTGAAATAGGGATCGAAAATCTTCGCCATGTGCTCTGGCGAGATGCCCACTCCGCGATCCTGAAACAGGATCCGAACGTACCTGCCATCTTTCAGCGGCAAGTGGAGGGTCTCCCGGTCGCCGCCGATCGTCACGACTTCTCCTCGGATGCGAACGACGCCTCCAGCCGGCATCGCCTGCTGCGCGTTGATGACCAGATTATTGACGACCTGGCTCATCTGCCCCTCATCAATATCCACCGGGGGGAGATCCGGAGGAAGCGCGAATTCGCATCGTATATTACTCCCCCGAAGGACGAACTCGGCCGACTCTCTCAAGAATTCGCCGATAGACGTGGTCTTTTTCACCGGCGCGCCGCCTTTGGCAAACGTAAGAAGCTGCTGCGTGAGTCCCTTGGCGCGTAAGGAGGCTTTTTCAGCATCGCCCAGGCGTTGAAACAGTTCATCGTTCGGACTCACGGACATCTTGGCCAGGGAGAGATAGCCCACGATGGCTGTGAGAAGGTTGTTGAAGTCATGAGCAATACCGCCGGCTAACACCCCGACCGATTCCAGTTTGCTGGTCCGGAGCCGTTCTTCCTCCATCTTCCGTCGTTCCGTGATATCGCGGGACACCATCACCACCCGGACCTCGCCGGTTGTGGTGCTGAAGGCCTTTTCCGTGCTTTCAAACCAGCGCCATTCACCATTCTTGTGCCGATACCGGAACACCGCCTGTCCCGACTGCTCGGTCCTGATGCCCCGCTCGAACTCGGCCCTCGCCGCCGACCGGTCATCTGGAGGCATCCCGTCAAACATGCTCTGGCCGAGAAGTTCGGAGGGATCGTATCCCAGAACCTCTTTGAAATTAGGGCTCAAATACAAGAAGGAGCCGGTGATGCTGGTCTCGCAGATGAGATCATAAGTGTTTTCGGCAATTGTACGGTAACGTTCCTCACTGTCGCGTAAGGCGTCCTCTATGACCTTGCGCCCGAGCTCGGCGGACGCCCGTACGGCAAAGACCCCTAGAATGGACCCCGTTAGCTGAACGTTGGGAAATGGTTTGCTGTCCATTGCCGCAATGACCCCGATGGGCTGTCCTAAGGAGTTGAACAAGGGGCAGCCGATAAAACTTTCAACCGGCCACTTCCTCAGCAAGGGATCTTTCGGAAACTGTTGACGGACGCCGCTCGGGTAATAACACCGCTGCCCTTGCAATGCCTTTTCCGAAGCGGTTTCGGTGACCCGAAAGACCTCATTCT
>VBON01000267.1 GCA_005877525.1 Nitrospirota bacterium | reverse complement strand
CCTTCGTCAGCGGACTGAACGGCTCTGTTCGAGGGATTCTGTTCGATGCCATCGGATCGTTCGGGCACGACATGTTGATCACGACGGATTCCGGTAATGTATATCGTGTCAATAGCCTTGGCACTGCGTCCCTATTGGCTTCGGTGGGAGAGGACACCGAGGGACTCGATATCGCTCCGCTGGGCGCGGGATTTGGTGGACATGACGGCCAATTGATCGTTGCCTCAGAAGGCTCCGGTCGCATTCGGGCCATCACCACTCTCGGAGTAATCACCAACTTAACCGCTCCCGGTTCACTGCCAGGAGCTGAAGAGCTGACCTTCGTTCCCCTGAATCTTGGCGCGAGCGGGAATCCGGTAGAAGGCTTTTACGGCGCAGACTATACTCCGAATGTGATCAAAGCGAATGCCAGTGACTTCACCGGCTTTCTAGGCGACGTGGTCGTAACCGGAGAGTTCGATCATCAGGTTCGCCGCGTCCACTTTGACGGTACCAACTTTGTGATCACGAATATAGGGGCCTTCCCGAACCAACCCGAGGACGGCATCTTTGTGACGGCTGATATTGTGAATCCCGGTTGTACCGAAACCAACACGTGCGGAACGGTTCCCGAACCCTCAACCATCATCCTCCTTGGCTCCGGCCTGGTCGGACTCATTGCTTTCCGCTATCACTGCCGCAACCAGGCGTGATTTTTTCATGATTATGGGACGCCAACCTGGCCATCCGGGTTGGCGTTTCTGTTTGTAAGCGGTACAGAAATTTTTCCCGCTCGTGGGATTTGACTCCCTCCAGTGTCCCCGTTACCCTGACCCGCATGGCGGAGGACTTCCGCGTCACCTTTTTCTTTGGACCGGATAATGTTCCCGGCCGCCCGGAGGTGCTCACATGTGTCTTCAACGTCAAAAAGCGAAGTTGGAAGGGTCAGGTTGGCGTGGAGTTGACCGAGGAGCAGCTCAAACGCCTGAGAGAGTGCGGGCAACTCGAAGAACTCGTGGAGATGATTCGCGCCAAGGTCGAGCCGGAAGATTTTATCGGTTATGAGCGGCGGGCCAGTGATCTGTTCATTCAACAGGTCTGTTGGGCCAAGCTTGATCTTGCGATTGCTTCCGGCATGAGTCAGGACAATCAAACGATCGTCGCCGACATCTGGGAGGAGGAACTCCAGCGCCAAGTGCTGCTTCGAAGAGACAACATACGGCAAGCGATCCTGACGGAATTGGATCTGTAATGCGAACAAAGGCGGAAGCGTATAAACGCACCGAACAGCAAGCTTGGGACAGTTTTTCGCGACGCTACACCAAAATCGCCCTTCCCGAATTTCAGCCCTATGGGGATCGACTGGTCCAGATGGCGAGCCTGCGCCGGGGCATGTGGGTCCTGGATGTCGCCACTGGACCGGGCGAGCCGGCGCTGACGGCCGCTCGCAGGGTCGGCCTCCGTGGCCTAGTGCTCGGGATCGACTTTTCACCGGCGATGCTGCGGACTGCGGCCTCGCGAGCTCGTCAGTCGGGGATTCGCAATGTCCAATTTCGGCACATGGACGCCGAGCATTTGAAACTGCCCGGCATGATGTTTGAGCGGGTGTTCTGCCGCTTTGGCCTCATGTTAATGCCCAATGCACAGAAGGCGTTGAGGGAAACCTATCGCGTTCTGGTGCCTGGCGGGCGGGTGGCTGTGGCGGTCTGGAGCGCGCAGAGCAAGGTCAATACCCTGGGGATCGTGCGGGAGGTTCTCGTCCGGCACCGCGCGTTTACGCCGCCGCCCGGCGCCCCCGACTTTTTTCGGTTTGGGAAGGCGGGCGCCATTGAACGGGCGCTGAAGACCGCCGGCTTTAGGGATATCCAAAGCAGACGCATGACGATCGAATGGGTCTTCGCTGACGCGAATAATTTTTGGAACTCGATGAAACAGGGACCGTCTCTCAAACGGTCGCTCGTGGGGCTTTCTCCTGCTCTGCGCCGAACGATCAAGGAGGAGGTGGCGCGTCGCCTCGAGCGCTTCAGGAGAGGGAACGCTCTTCGAATTCCCAATGAAGCGGTGCTCGCAGTGGGCAGAAAGCGATGACTCCCTTTTTCTTGAATTGTTACTGAATCTTGTATATAAGGGGCGGTGTCATCTGTGCCTTTTTATTCATCGAAAAGAGGAGGGATTTGATGAATAAGAGTGTAATACGGCTCGTAGTGTTCAGCCTTGTGCTGGCTCTCAGCGTGAATTCAATCGCCTTTGCGGCGGAGGGGGACGCCGGGGAAACTAGGAACTCCGGGGGAACTACTGCCGCCGATATCGGCCTGGGCGTCGCCAGCTTTTTGGTTTCCATCCCCTATGGTGCGGCAAAAATCACCATGGCGCTTCTGGGCGGCATCGTGGGAGGATTTACATACGTCCTATCGGGCTTCAATAAGAAAGCAGCGGATCAAGTTTGGTATACCACCATCCCGGGTGACTACATCATTACCCCTGACCAGTTGCGCGGCAAGCGAGACATCCGATTCACGGGTGTTCCGCCGGAAGATCGTCCCGCAGAGAGTCGCTAAGGAACCTACAACCCGTGAGCCGCTCGGATGCCTAAACCCCTGATCGGGATCGCGCCCGATTTTAATCCCGCATCTGATCGCAGGGGAAGCGAGAGCGAAGCCACGATCTTCCTTCGTAATCGCTATGTGGCCGCGGTGGAAGCTGCCGGCGGCATACCGGTGATCCTCCCGATTGTGACAAACCCGGCGCTCTGCGCGGCATTGTTGAAGAGCCTTGACGGCCTGCTGTTAACCGGCAGCGGTCCGGATATCGATCCGCGTCGATACGGAGAACGACAGCGGTTCAAATTCAAAGTCATGAGTCCGGAACGGGCCGATTCGGAATGCGCGCTTGTGATCCAGGCCCGCAAGAGAAATCTGCCGGTTCTGGGAATCTGCGGCGGGATGCAGTTGATGACGGTGGCGTTGGGGGGCACGCTGATCCAGGATATTGATGAGCAGGTCGAGGATGCCCTCCAACACAGGATGGCCGGTCCGGCCACGGCTGTCTGCCACCCCGTCCGGGTGGTCCCCGGCACGCAGCTCAGCGGCATTCTGGGACGCAGGACAGTTCAGGTGAACAGCTCCCATCATCAGGCCGTCAAGGCGGTCCCCAGAACCTTGAAGGTCAGTGCATCTGCGCCGGACGGCGTCATCGAAGCCGTAGAGGATCCCAGCCGCCGGTTCTTCCTCGGCGTGCAATGGCATCCGGAGTATCTGTACGGCCGTTACCCTGCCCATAGCGCGATCTTTGAAGCGCTGATCTCTGCCGCCGCCCAGCCCCGGAGGTCCTCCATCCATCCACGGCCGGGGGCCTGACGGTGCATCAGGCCTTCCAAACCAAGTCCGTGGACCGAATTCTCAGCGATTGCGAAGCCCAGACCCACAAACTAAAACGGACGCTAACGGCGCTCGACCTGACGGCCTTGG
>VBON01000253.1:2083-2619 GCA_005877525.1 Nitrospirota bacterium | reverse complement strand
CTTGAGGAACACCCTTTAGAGTCCTGAGTGGTGGCGAGGTGTCATGCTTGACGTCAGAGGTCACCTCCACGCCAGATGGAGAAGTGGCGGCAAGAGTCGAAGCAGTGGCTGCATGAGCAACCCGACCTGCCGGACCAGCCATGGCTGTGCCCACAGCGAGGATTGCGATCATTGCCGCCATCAGGCGACACCAAAAAGTCATACGGGCCTGTTTCGCTCCTCTGATCTGCACTCCCACACCTCAGGCGAAACGTGATGCACCGTCACGGCCCTGGGATACAATTTCAAAGAAGCTAGCACCCGCAAGCGACAGTGTGCTGGCTGCGAGTGTGAAGAGTTGTGAGTCGGGATCGTTTCGGGCTCCATAGCCGGTCCGGCCTACGGGCCACCTCCCCATAAATGGGGAGGAGTTTCACTGGTCGAGCCTGACGGTATCCGCAATCAAACGGTCCCACCGCTCCATGATCCCGGCCTGGGCAAAGTTCTGACTCGCATACGCCTTGCCGTTAGCGCCCAACCTTGAGCGCAGCTCGGGA
>VBON01000253.1:0-2022 GCA_005877525.1 Nitrospirota bacterium | reverse complement strand
TCGGGTGGAACCAGCACTCCGGACCTTGCGTCCAAAATCAACTCCGCGGCCACGCTGGTCTCATTTATCGCCGCGATGATCGGGCGACCCGCCGCCATGTAATGCAGCAGCTTGCTTGGAACTACCGCATCGACGACGTCGCGACGTTGGTTCAGCAGAAGGACATCAGCAGCCGCCAACATTCGCGAGTAGTCCTTTGCCGGCTGCACGTCCAGTATTCGCAGGTTTGCGAGCCCCAAATTGTCTCTTGAGGCGACGAGTTGCCCTTTTGTTGGTCCATCGCCAACAAGAACCGTGACGATCGTTGGATCGGCCGCCAAGGCGCGCGACGCTTCGACGACGTTGCCGAGCCCTTGCTTCCCGGCCATTGCGCCTGTATGGAGGACCAAGAACGCATCGGCGGAGCCTGCCAGGTGATGCCGCATCTCTGGATCCGGCTCAGCGGCACCGTCTTCCTCAGACCTGACCCAGTTGGAGATGACTGAGATGCGCTCCTGCGCAACACCCTTCGCCAAGAGATTGGCGCGAAAACGATCACCAATGACGACGATTCGCGTCGCACTTCTATAGACGAACCGCTCCAGACGGGCGCCCAACCGCTGAAGAGTCCCCGGTTGAAGCATTCCAACGGCGAGCCCGGCCTCGATAGGCAAATCTTGGACCCAGAGAATCAGTGGCACTCGCCAGTACCTGGCCAGGAGGCCGCCGACCAGGCCGGTCTGAAGCGTCGGAATGACAGCAAGAACGAGGTCAGGACGGGAAACGCCTATCGAATTGACGAGGAGACCCGCACCGACCGATGAATCAAATGCCACTCGCCAAACCGCATTTCTCCGTTTCGGCAACAGCACCCTGATCCGCCGCACCACCACGCCACCACGCACCTCATGCCGATACATGCCCGCCTTGCCCTGCCATTGGTAAGTCGGGTAATGGGGGAAAGACGTCAGAACGCTGACGTCGTGCCCCCGAGTTTTGAAATGCTCAGCGAGACCTGTTGTATATGGGCCGATGCCGAGCGCCTCCGGAGCGTAGTTATGGCCGAGAACCAGCAAACGCATCGTTGGCGGCCTGCTTCGGGGCGCCTTAAGAGCGCTAATCCCGTGCGGACTGATACCAATCCAGCATTCGCCGCAGGCCTTCTTCGAGATTCACCTGTGCGCTGAAACCAAACTCTCGGCGAGCCATTTCGACATCCAGCTTTCGACGCGGCTGACCGTCTGGATAGCTGGCGTCCCAGGTGATCTGTCCGCTGAAACCGACCAGGCGCACAATCGTGTCCACCAGCTCTCGGATGGAGACCTCGTTCGAGGTGCCGAGATTGACGGGTTCTGGCTTGTCGTATTTCTCAGCGGCCATCAGGATGCCGAGGGCGGCGTCGTCAACGTAAAGAAATTCGCGAGTTGGATTACCGGTGCCCCAAACCGTGATGCTCGGCGCGGCTGCATTTCTTGCCTCGACGCACTTGCGGATCAGTGCCGGAATGACGTGGGACGAAGCAGGATCGAAATTGTCTCCGGGTCCATACAGATTCGCGGGCAGCAAGTAAATTGCGTTAAAACCGTATTGCGCCCGATAAGCCTGGGCCTGGACGAGCAGCGCTTTCTTGGCCAGGCCGTATGGAGCATTCGTCTCCTCGGGGTAGCCGTTCCACAAGTCATCCTCTTTGAACGGCACAGGGGTGAATTTCGGGTAGGCGCACACCGTACCCACCTGCACGAACTTGGACACCGCGTGCTGGCGCGCTTGCTCCATCAGGAGGATGCCCATGATCGCGTTGTCATAGAAGAAGCGGCCGGGATTCTCGCGGTTGGCACCGATTCCTCCAACCCGGGCAGCGAGGTGGATAACTATGTCGGGTCGCTGGTCGGCGTACATCCGAATGACGTCCGCTTCTTTGGTGAGGTCGTACTCGGCACTGCCGAAGGTGTGAACTTCGGCCGGTTCGTGTTCTCGAAGCAACGCGACCAGACGGCGGCCTACGAAGCCGTTGCCGCCCGTTACCGTGACACGGCGGCCGGA
>VBON01000252.1 GCA_005877525.1 Nitrospirota bacterium | reverse complement strand
CTTCCCAGACCGACTTCGCCACCCCATGGGCGCTGAAGATCACGGTCTGGCCGTCCGGCACTTCGCTCAACTCCTCGACGAACACCGCGCCTTTCAGCTTGAGCGAGTTGACGACATGGCGGCTGTGGACGATCTCATGCCGAACAAAGATCGGCGCGCCGTAGGCCTTGAGCGACAATTCCACGATGTCGATGGCGCGGTCCACGCCCGCGCAGAAGCCTCTGGGATTGGCGAGATATATCTTCATGGGTCAGTCTGTTCCTTTACCTTATTACGCCCCTGAATAGCAACTTCTTTTGCTCTATCAGCAAGCTCGAGGGCGCGCCCGGCAGGAATCGGACCTGCGACAACCAGCTTAGAAGGCTAGTGGCAGGAAAGACGAATCAATTTCAGACTTTGACACTATCATTCAGCTGGAGGCTGTGACCAACTGAGAAGATTTCTCGATCTTAGAATGCTGCGACCTTGTAAAGAATGCGTCCGACGAGCTCCTCGGATGAGCCATACCGATAGACCGCATCAAGGTACTGGTTGTAGACCAGCTCGAACGCTATTGCCTGTTTCTTGGCCTTACCAAAGGGGATGAGAAGACTGTTGATCAGATTGACCGTTTGGACATCATACCAGCCGTCACTGCTCTTGCTCCTCGAGTAGAAGCCATACGTCGTCAGAGACAGATTGCGGGAGGGCGGCGCGTAGCTGAATGAGATCATCGCGGTGGGTGTGGCGGTCCGCAGGCCCTGCCAGGAGTATCGCTCTTCACTGAAACTTAACGACGGCATAATGGTGATCGACTCTGTCGGACGGTACGAACCTGCGATGGCATGATAGTATGAGGTCGCCTTCTTGCTCGGATCGAGCTTGTTGACGGAAGGGGAATAGCTTGACGAAACTGTGAGGTCCCAGATCGGACCCCCGTAGAAATAAAGCGAGGCTCCCATATCCTCGATCCAGCTCTCCTGAGGAGCTTGCTTGCTTGGTCCTCCTACCGTCTCCGAAGTGCCACGTTGATAGGAGAAGTTCAGCACGCTCCCGCCGGGGAGCGTGATGCCGAGCGCCGTACCGCCCAGAGTCTTCGTTGTGCGTGGACGCCGCGGGTCATGTTCAACATTGTCCCAGAAATTTGCGAACAGGGCCTTGAGACGCAGGGGGCCAACAGCTTGGCTCGCCCACGTCTCGGTGCCTTCCTGGTCGAGTCGCCAGTTCGAGCCGGGCGGGCTTCGAAAGCCCTGTCCGACGGACCGGTATTCCGCTCCATAGCCGAAAGAGCCCATGTCGCTGGCTAGTCTGAAACGAAGCAGTCGGTTCTTTTGCTCATGGTATAACTTGTCTGTCTGAGATCGAATGAGCTGAAGGCTACTTGGCTCTCGCCCGTCAAGTTCCCCGGTAACGCAGATTTCACCAGAAAGTCCAGAGCATCGTGCTGGACGCCGTCGTCCCGTAACTTAATACTGGCGCGAGGATCTTGGTCGAAGTATGAGGGTTTGATACCAAGGGATGACTCTTGCACAGGACGGTCGTTTCCTTCTGCCCGGACACTCTCAATCATTCCGGGGACGCTCTGGCAGAAACACAGCGCCAAAACTATGGTTCGAAAAACGAAACGAAGTCCCATAGGCTTCCCGAGATCAACTGTAAACCGAACATGCAGTAAGTCAACCATTGGGAGGCGATCTCCCCAGAGAGTCAGTGCGCGGTCACAGGCGACGGCCAGGAACCGCCTTTGAAGCCGACATCGCAGCATCCGGTCGCTCCACTTTAAAACGCTCCAGGTAGGCCTTCCCTTTCTCATCTCGTTTCAGATTCTGTAACACCGCTTGGGCGATCAGCTCATATCCCATAGCATTCGTGTGCCAGCTATCAGCCTGCAGGTAAATTTCGCCGAACGTCTCGATCGGGCGGTAAATGGTCTTGCCTGCATCGGCAGCGTCTACTTTGAATCCCCGGACATGCGGCACATCGAGGCCCTCCCACGCCCCCTCTCGGCCGCTGTTCGTATAGACATAAAACACCGAGGTGCCTGGTGAGAAAGTCGCCGCATAGGACCAGACATGATCGCCTGCCTGTTGATCCCCGTGGGTGCCATCATCATACATGCGGATCACATTCGGAACAGCATCACCAAGCTTACTATGTGCCCCGGCAATGAAAAATCCCTGTGGCACTCGCCGATGGCCTGAGTAGACTCGGAAGACGACCTCCACCTCGTGCCCTCCCACTTCACCGCGGGTGTCCCTGTTCTTTTCAATAGACCGTCGTGAGGCCATCCCATCGCCACTCATGGGTGGACGGACCGCAGGTTCCAGCCCGAGCTCGCGGTCTAACCTGTGCTCGATGGTCCGGCGGGCCTCTGCGAGGAGAGCGCTGCTGTCGATCAAGCGGACGCTGGTCGCCTGCGCCACCTTCTCTAGGGCCGCTCTGTAAGGACTGCTTTCCCAAAGTTCGTTGTAGAGCAGGATTACTCCGACCCCGCGGCTCTGGGCCAGCTCGATCATCGCCCGGAGGTTCTGTGCATAGTCCACAAGCGAGACCCGTGTCCAGGGCTCATATTGGGCATATTCAGACGGCTCCATCATGCGACGTTCTAGCACCTCAGAGCCATCGGCGGTAGAAGCCGCCATGCCTTGCAGGATGTCTGTCATTGTCTTCGGCCTCTCCGTGATCGTATGCGCAAGGTAGCGCAGTAGCTTGTAGGTTTCGCTGTTCTTTTTTAAAAAGCTGCCGAGCGCCTTGGTCCAACGCATCGTCTTCCCGTATCCTGGCATGTCCTTGTCTCGAAAGCCGGCAATGCTCGAATCGTTGATGGCATACCCGATTACAAGCAGATCGGGATTCAGATCGAGCGCGCGCCTCTTTAAGAGTTCCAGTCCCTGGTACGACGAATACCCCAGCACTCCCATATTCAGCACTCGGAAGTTGGCCTGAGGGAATCCCTGTCGCAGCAACCTCTGGAGTTGCTGGGGATATGCCTGGTCTTGCCCGACATTGGCTCCGAATGTCCAGGAATCTCCAAGGCAAATGATCCGAAATGCCGAAGATGTTTTCTGGTCCACGAATTCCTGGTCTCGGAACCCCTCAGAGTCCAGGGAGATCTGCCAGGCCGGGTTGTTCTTCAACGAGTCAGGGCGAGAAGGGAGGAAGGCCCGAAGCTGAACTCGTCGTTCCTCCTCTGTCTCCACGGGACTGAAGACGTCGATGTATGTCCGCTGTACGTTTGAGTTTCCCTTCCAGATCAAACCCTCATCAGGCTTAAGAATCCGCAGGTTGTCCCACCATGGTGGCACCGGCCCGTACAAGTCACCAAGCATGTAGGGCAACGCGATCCGCTCGATCACGGAGGCGCGGATCGCGTAGATCCCTCGGAGGCCCAGTTCGGCCATCAGCAGGAACACGACAAGAGCAACCAGGGAAGCGACGACGCTTTTCACGAGCCCTCCTAATCTTGAGCATCTTTCCGCCGGAGGTTGACGTAGACTAGGCATGTGGTTCAGAGACCTACCGCATCGAGAATCGGTTGGAGCAGAATGCGCGCCTCGAAGAACTCCAAGGCGATTGCTCGAGCCGCTCGGGCATGCTTCCCGTATTCTCTCGCCACGCGGTCGAGCGCGTCGGCGGCTTCCTCCGCTGTGCGCCAGGCAAGGAGACCTAACCCGCACGGCACCCGCGCGCCAAACCCGGTATCCTGGACCACGCAGGGGCGACCCGTCGCCAAAAAGCAGACCGTTCGATCACTGAACCAGCCGGAATTTAGCCGAACATAGGAATCTTTCTCCACCGAGAATTCTCCCTTTGCCCCTAAGACGTACTGGCGATAGGAACCGGCAGATTTGTTTACCGTGTAGGGATCAATCAAGCGCCAACCATACGAGAGAAATCGATCCCTAATGGGTTCATCGATGTTGGTCATAGCAGCCTCAAGTCGCTCGCCCGTGCGGGACGGCAAATCCACCACCTGCTCGAAGTTCGGGTGCTTTGACCAGAGATAAGTCTCACCATCGATGACCACGTCCTTGCCTTTGTTGTGATATGTCGTGATCGTTCGCCAGAAGTCATTCCGACGACCTGGCGGCGCATCCCAAAGATCCGCAAGGACAGGAGGATGGGTCTTGAGCCAAACAATTCCTCCAGATGGGATCAGAGATGAGGTCTCTCCCACGTTCCA
>VBON01000251.1 GCA_005877525.1 Nitrospirota bacterium | reverse complement strand
TCGTGTCCCTGACCGGCGAAGTCCCGGACCTTACAACCAGCGCCAAGGCCTCTTGGACCGCATGGAAAGTCTCGGGCGTGAAGTCGGTTAAGAACGATCTTACCGTCATGAATAAGAAATAGAGCTCTTGCCCTCGCGCATGCAGAGGAACACATGTCTATGGTCCTGCGGGCGGATCGCGGCCGCACTAGGAGTCGCGATCTGGCTCGCGGGTTGCGCGATTGAGACTTCTCAGGGGCCGGGGCCATCGCCCCAACCAACGGCCGATCGTCAGCAAGCCCCCCAGTCCCGCCCGCTGGATCCGCAGCAGTCACAACGGCTGAAGGCCGTCATGACCCCGCTGCTTCAGAAGATGGATCATCCGATTCCGCTCAATCAGGTGACGATCACGGTAATGGATGATCCGCATATCAACGCAGCGAACGCCGGCGGGGGCGAATTCTATGTCACGGCGGGACTGCTCCAGAAAGCCAACGACGAGCAACTTGCGGGGGTCTTGGCGCACGAGATCGCCCACGCAGATCTTGGCCACGTGACGAAGCTCCAAACCATTGGTACCGGCGCTAACCTTGCGAGCGTATTGCTAGAGGCCCTCGGTGTGCCCGGCGCTCAATTGACCCCGCTAGCGGCCGATCTTCTGGTCGCACGGCCGTACGGTCGGGATGCCGAGTATGCCGCAGACCGGCACGGCGCCGAGTTGCTTCAGCGGAGCGGCCGTGATGGCAAACGGATCATGGGCGACACCTTGAGCTGGCTCATGCAGGCAGAAGGGGCAAGCGGAGGGGGGTTTTTCGCCACGCACCCGGCCACTCCGGACCGCATCGACAGAGTGAGAAAAATGACCTGAAACTGGCGCAAAGAGAGCAGGTTCTGAGTCGGATGGCTCTCCCGACAACTACCCGCAGCAGCATAGCAAACTGTTCCCGCCTTGACAGCGCTCTCGCCCAACGATATTCTCCGCACTCCCGCTCGCGCATCAGGCAAGGACGAATCCCAAGACAGGTCACGATGTCCAAAGAAATGGAAATCAACGTCCGGCCGATCTTCTCGACGCCGCTGCTGGTGTTCACGATCCCGGATCATGACCGCATTAACAAAGCGCTTCGGGAGAAAATCCTTGAGCGGGAGGCAAGCCGGCCTCCGGAAGCCGATCATGAGGTGGTGGGCTGGTCTTCTCCACATGATATGTCGATGATGGAATGGGCCGGCAAGGCGATGGAGGATCTGCTCTCTCCGGTCATTGAGGTCGCTACCCAAGCGACGGAGTTCTCCGAGCGGGCTCCGGCGCTGACCTCCGCTCAGCCGCGCTGGCAAGTTGTCGAAACGTGGGCCAACGTGCAGCGGAAGGGCGGCAGCAACGCCGTGCACCCCCATCCGGGCACCTTCTGGTCAGGGGTTTATTATGTAGACGCGGGCGCCATCTCTCGAGAAGGCGGCTGTGGCGGGGAGCTCCAGCTCTTCGATCCTCGTGGTTGCCTGCCGGTGATGCTTGCCCCATTTCTGCGGTATACGGTGCCGGAGCTGCACGATGCCGGGAAAAGTATTTCGTTTACCCCGGAGGCGGGCAAATGCGTTCTCTTCCCGGGATGGCTCTCGCATTCTGTGAGTCTCTACAAAGGAGAACAACCCCGCATTAGCATTGCATTCAATCTCGATCCCCTCATCGAAGAATTTCCTGACTGGCGGTTTACAAAATCGAAGTCCTGACGTCTCATCGCGTCTTTCTCTCCAGAATCGTTACTTTAGATTCTTTTTCAGCATCCCGAAGATACCGCGGACGACTTCCCTCCCAATCTGACGGGTCAGCGGTGATTTGAGGATGTCCTTCGCCACCGATGCCGCCGAGTCTTTCCAATCCGGCCCTCCAAGATCGTCGGCGGGGGCAGGTGAGCCGGCGGCGACAGGGGTCGTCATCTTCTTTTGAAGAATCTCCCGCGCCGACTCCCTGTCGATCGATCGGGCGTATTTGCGCACTGCCGCCTCGAAGTCGTTATGTTCCAGGGCGCCCATGAGCGAATCCGGCGGCAGCAACCGTGCGGCTACCACAGGAGTAGGGCGACCTTGCGCATCGAGGACCGTGACGAGCGCCTCCCCAATGCCAAGCGACGTGAGTTCCTTTTCGATGTCATAGAACGGGGTGCGGGGAAATGTTCCGGCGGTCGCCTTGAGTGCCTTGGCGTCATCGGGGGTAAAGGCGCGCAACGCGTGCTCAAAACGGTTACCCAGCTGCGCGAGCACATCGGCAGGAATATCCTTCGGTGTCTGGGTGACAAAATATACTCCCACGCCCTTTGAGCGGATGAGTTTCACCACTTGCTCAATCTGATTAAGAAGAGCCTTGGAGGCCTCCTTAAATAACAGATGCGCTTCATCAAAAAAGAAGACCAGCACCGGTTTATCCACGTCGCCCCGCTCCGGTAGGTGATGAAACAGCTCTCCCAACAGCCACATCATGAACGTGGAGAACAGTGCCGGCCGGTCCTGAATATCGGTCAGCGAGAGAATGCTGATAA
>VBON01000231.1:2805-3300 GCA_005877525.1 Nitrospirota bacterium | reverse complement strand
CGCGACGACGGCCACTTCGGAGGCGCCCGATGGGCCTCGATTTGGACAAGGAATGTTTCATTGGTGGAAGCAACTCGCTGCGTCCTCGGACGGACCCCAAATCGTGGTCATTGAGCTTCTGATGCGATGCGTAATCGTGCCGGTCTCGGTCATGCTTGCGCCTCCAACGCACTCCAGCGACGTCAGTCGAGCCTGTCTGAAACGAATTGCGTGCAAAGTGGTTGAGCTCGAGGAGGTGCGTCCGTCCCTGCCGCGATTGCCGCGACCATAAGGCGCCTGTCGTACAGAGAAAAGGGAACGGTTCCCTTGACTTTAGGGGCGCCGACTGCTAGCTGTTCGCCTTCAGAGGCAGCGCAGCTGCTTCCGCTGCGAGGAGAACAGCAGCTTCTGCGAGCGACCGGGCGTCAAGTTTGTCTTTGGCTGCCGTAAGGGCGTTGCTGATGGTCTTCGGCGCTCGATTCAGCACTCGGGCGATTTCGCCTCGCGGCAGGCCCG
>VBON01000231.1:0-2706 GCA_005877525.1 Nitrospirota bacterium | reverse complement strand
AATCTTCCCCCGAAATACCTGGCACCCTCCCGGTTCCAAGCCTGCAAAGGAACTTATGCAATCTTCTAATGTCTGTCAAGCAGCAATCACTTAACACGATTTCGGCGTTCGCTTTCGGTTTGTCCTCATTCTGTAGGTGGCACCTTGCAAGATCGCTGAGCGCAGCGCCCCATCGCCTCAGATACCGGCAGCCCTGTGAAAGATATGGGCGGTCGCCCCTGATTGGGAGGGCATGAATTGACTGCGTGGCTTGCCGGTGCGGCGGGCAATCAGTTTGAGGACCGCCATGGATGGATGCGAAACGCCTCGTTCGATCTGGTCGAGGAATGCCCGAAACATCATGGTCGGCGAGGTCGACCTGTGTAAGCCCTGCTGCCGCCCGTGCAAATCGAACGCGGTGGGCAGTCCAGGCGCTTTGCTATTGGTGTCGCGCCCTTATCGTGAACATTGGGTGTAGATCCGGTCGTCGTGGCGGCCGCCAGCACTGTTGTTGAGACGCGCAAATCTTGTGACGTATCAGGGCGCTAGGAACGCTTCGATCTTCCGTTGGAGTTCGTTCGGACCGACTTGGTCAACTCCACCGCTTGGCGCAACGTCAGTTCCACTAACTTCATTGCCTCGCGTTCGACCTTGTTGAGGTGGTTGACGGCCCCGAATTGTCGAACATGGTCCGCGACCTGAATGAGTTCGCTTGCGAGATCAGTGCTGGGCTGGTGGTCATGTGGAGGCTTCAGAATGAAATAGCTCATCGGCTTTCCGGTGCGGCGGGCGATCAGTTTCAGAACGCTTCGCGACGGGCGGGACCGCCCTCGCTCGACGAAATGGATAAAGGTCCGAGATACGTCGTCTCCTGCGAGTTGGGCCAGGCTCAGTCCGGCATCGATCCGCGCCTCCCGTACCCGATCTGGATCGACGGGTATTCCTGAGCCTCGTGGGCCACGCTCCACGCCCTGGCATCGTAGTGTTAAGTGTCAGTTAAGACATGGCTCGTTCCGGGTTCCTGGCTAGCGCCACACGTTCGGTTCAAAGACTCTGAACGCCGACTTCAGACGATGCTCTAGCTATCGAGTCCGGATCTGACCCCTGATTACTATCCCCCGAGCTAACGAATCGCTCGACCGAACAGGCACCAGTAAGAGATCAGGGTCGGGGGTTCACGGCACCTCTGGAGATCCTTGCGAACAGCATTCGGAAGTTCCCAAGCGAACACACCTGGTTGGTGAATCGGAAATGGAGTCGCCGTACCCAGTTCATAGCGGTGTGGATCCTCCGCCCTGCGGCCTTTAGTCCGATGGCGACGAACTGGGTCCAGTAGTGACTGTCCTAAGCCTCAGGGCTCGTACGCTTTCTAGCACTTCCGATTTCTGGTCCTTGGATCCGCGGGCCAAGAATCCCCCAGAGTCCCGACATGCAGCGACCCAGAGTCCCGACATGCAGCGACCGAGGCCGCCATAGTGTCGCGCGACGTTGACTATATGTAGCCAAATTGCAAAACACCCAGATGCCGGCGCCTGCTAACGGAATGCGCGGGACTCGCAATGTGATTCCCGCTGAAGCTGTGGTTGCTCCGAGACAAGCGATACCCCATGCCAGAAGGTACAGCTTCATCTAACTGTCGGCTGCGACCACCCCAATGAGTGCGCCCTCGATGCCTCCGACAAGGCCAGCGGCCAAAGCCGCTAGAGGGTCGGACGACCCGACCGCCGACCACCCCAGCGCATACGCAATGGCTTGCCCGGACGCGGCACCGGTCAGAAACCCATGACCAGACGCTGGTTGCGGCGAATGCGAGGCGCAACGACCAGCTGAGTCTGTCGCCTATGTTTGCCACCGATGCCCAATTGTCCTCCACGCCCCGAACGGACCTTGCCGCGTGAGATCAGACCACGGCGCCCATCCGGCGTCGTCACCCGCGCGAGACAAATCGCGCTTACCCTGACGATCGCACGTGGGCACACTCTCTTTTCGATCGTCGGTTTAAGGTGCTGGCTTCGGAATGAATTGCAAGAAGATGGCGTAGGCAATGGCGAGAATGCCGGCAATGAGTGGCTGGAACCAATGCAGCGATTCAAACAGTCCACCCTGAGCGTAGGTCCACACCAGATACGCCCCAATGGCCACGCTCAGCTCCAAAAGCGGTGCCTGGCGCATGAGAATCATCTCCATGAACGCGAAGACCAGACCGATCACGAAGACTCCGCCTAGGGCGATTGTTGTCCAGCTCGTTGGCGCGGAGAGGGCAAACGGGGTTGCTGCTGTGATGAAACTTACCGCGGTAACTGGCACGGCCTTGAGCAGGCGCTGCCAGAATTCATCAGGAACCGTAGGGGCTGCCGCTTCGATCTCTGCCGAAGGTTGGCGGTTTCGATTGAATTCCCAACTCCACACAGTCGCTGCCATCTCTTCCTCCTCCCGATGTTGTCCGGCGGGGTCGACGCCCCGCAATCCGACCCTATGCAGCTGACGAACCTCTACTCGAGGTGCGCCTCCGGTTGGAAACGCTCCGCCACCTTGACCCGAACAGGGACGACATGTTTTTTTCGCCGATGCGTAACCTCAATCGTTTTTGGAACTGGTTTCTTCGGTCTACTGCTGAAGTAGGCAACGACACCAAAGTCAGTGCTGGTCTTTGGTCCGAGCTGTGCCACCTCTAGGGCATGAGCGCCAAGGCCGAGCAACTGCTGCGCGTTCTGGGCGCGAGCGATT
>VBON01000230.1 GCA_005877525.1 Nitrospirota bacterium | reverse complement strand
AATTATTCGGGAAATCACTGTGGCCTCCCGGTTAGGCGGCGGCGACCCCGAAGGAAATCCCCGCCTCAGATTCGCAGTCCTCAAAGCCAAAGACGCGAATATGCCTGCGGACAACATCAAGAAGGCGATCCAACGCGGCACCGGCGAGCTTCCCGGCGTTCACTTTGAAGAATTTCAGCTCGAGGGGTACGGACCAGGGGGCTGCGCGCTGCTGATTGATCTGACCAGCGACAACCGAAACCGCACTGTCGCTGAGATCCGCAACATCCTGACCAAACAAAATGCGAACCTTGCCGAAGCCGGCGCCGTGTCCTGGCAATTCCATAAAAAGGGGCTGCTGGTAGTCGAACAGGACAAGGCAGACGAAGAGAAACTGATGACCGTCGCGCTTGACGCCGGAGCGGAAGATATTAGGGCGGACGGCAAGATCTTTGAAGTCATTTCGAAACCCCATGATTTTGAGAACGTAAAGAAGGCGGTCGCGGATGCCAAAATCGCAACGTCTCTAGCCGAGGTCACCTACATTCCCGAGAACTACATCCAACTGGATGAAAAGACAGCCGAGCAGGCGCTCAAGCTCGTGGACACCCTGGAAGACCAGGACGACGTACAGAAGGTGCATGCGAACTTTGACATTCCCGAAGCGATTATGGAGAAGGTAGCCGCCGCGGGATGATCGCCTCGCTGACCGGCCGTCTCGCCTCCAAACACCCCGGAGGTGTGGTCATTGACGTGCAGGGCGTCGGCTACGATGTCCTCATTCCCCTCAGCACCTATTACCGCCTTCCCGATCCCGACCAGTCTGTTTCCCTGACGATCCATACCCATGTCCGCGAGGATGCCATTCAATTGTTCGGCTTTCTCACGGCCCGCGAGAAGGACGCTTTCTTGTTGCTCCTCACCGTCTCGGGGATCGGCCCGAAACTCGCCCTCAGCGTGATCTCGACCCTCAGCATCGATGACCTGAGCAGCGCCATTCTGAACGATGATTACGCGGTCTTGGCGTCGGTACCGGGGATAGGCAAAAAATCAGCGGGCCGATTAGCACTTGACTTGAAAGATAAGATAGAAAAGATCTCATTCGGTGCTGACATTTTGACTACAAAACCGCGCGAGCCTTCAGATCGGCTGATGAATGATGCATTGTCGGCTTTGGTGAACCTGGGCTATAAGGCCGCGGATGTTAAGGATGTGTTGAAACAGGTGCTGGCGGCGCGCAATGGGGAGATGCCTTTGCAAGACCTTATCCGGGCAGCTCTTAAAGAGCTGGCGAAGTGACCATGGACGACCGGATCATCACGATGCAGAAGAGCGAGGACGAACGGAGCTTCGAATCGGCGCTGCGGCCTCAGAGCCTCCACGAGTATGTGGGTCAAGCGCGGATGAAGGAGTCGCTGCGTATCTGTATGGAAGCCGCCAAGCAGCGGGGAGAAGCCCTGGATCACTGTATCTTCTACGGGCCGCCGGGCGTGGGCAAAACCACCATCGCCAATATCATTGCCAGGGAAATGGGCGGAGCCCTGCGCGCCACCTCCGGCATCGTGTTGAACCATG
>VBON01000229.1 GCA_005877525.1 Nitrospirota bacterium | reverse complement strand
TAATGGCCTGGAAGAACATGGTGAACTATCAGGTTAACTTCGACATAAAGCCGGACACGGTCAGCAAGGTCCAGGTCAACTTTATCTTGCACCGGTTGGCTCGTGCGAGCGACAACTGGTACCGTGCGGGGCAGGTGGTCTATGCGACTAGTACCCCCACGAATACCGCGCAATCCCTGGGTCAGGAGTTAGACATTCACTACTTCCGGACCTTTAAGGAGAAGTTTAAGTTCGAGATCGGCTACGGCCACTTCTTCACCGGCGAGTATTTTGAGAAGATCGCCGCGAAGAATCCCCATGGGGCTAATGGGCCGGTCAGCACAAATACCTTTAACAACGACGCCGATCAGAACTGGGGCTATGTGATGGGGTCGGTCCTGTTCTAAGATTTCTGTAGGGGCACGGCGCGCCGTGCCCCTACTCGTCCGTAGCAGTGCAGTCTTGGCTGCACTGCGTTTTGACGGTAAAAAGACGGGGCCCGGCTTGCCGTAAGGCGGTCGGGCTCCGTTGTTTTTGTGCTCTTTGTCGTCCCGCTTGCCAGTGACAAATCTCCTTGCCTTGCTGTATGATTGTCGGGTTCACAGTTTGACCATTCATTTTTCATCGTGGAGAGGCTACCCATGAAGGCAAAGTTTGGCGTAGTGAGCGGTAGTGGTCTGCTCGGAGCGCTCCTGGCGGCTGCCTGTACATTTTCCCCTCCGGCGGCGGCGCTGACGGACGCCGCCAGCGTTCCTCCGCAGCTTGTTGAAGGGTTTTCCAGCATCGTGAAGGCGGTCACTCCGGCTGTCGTCAATATTCAGGTCACGCAAGGAGAGCGGGTGCGCAGTCCCCGCGATCCGCGCCGCCGCGATCATGAAGGTCCTCCCGGGCGTCCCGGCCCAGGGCCCTTCGGGGGAGCGCCTCCCGGCCCATTCGGGGGTCCCGGCGGACCGGGTCCCTTTGGGCCTCCCGGAGATCAGGATGAGCCGGACATGGGCCCACCCGGAGGAGGCCCCAATCGCCCGGAGATGTCCGGAGGATCGGGCGTCATTATAGATCCCACCGGGTACATTGTGACGAACAACCACGTCGTGGACCGGGCTTCGGACATTAAAGTCTTTCTTCACGACAAAAGGGAGTACTCGGCGAAGGTCATTGGTACCGATCCCAAGACCGATTTGGCGGTGATCAAGATCGACGGCAAGGATCTTCCCTATCTCAAATGGGGCGACTACGACAAGCTCCTGGTGGGAGACATCGTCCTTGCGGTCGGCAGTCCCTTTGGCCTGTCTCAAACCGTGACGATGGGCATCATCAGCGCCCTTGGACGCGGGAATGTCGGAATTGCCGACTATGAAGATTTCATCCAGACCGATGCCTCGATTAACCCCGGAAATTCCGGTGGAGCGCTGGTGAATCTCAAAGCAGAGCTCATCGGCATCAACACCGCCATCTTCTCCCGTACCGGCGGCAATGAGGGGATTGGTTTTGCCGTTCCCGTGTCGATCGCCAGGATGATTTCAGACAGTTTGGTGAAGACTGGAAAGGTGGTTCGCGGATGGTTGGGCGTGGGCATCCAGGAGATCACCCCGGATTTGGCCAAGGCGTTCAAGGTGAAGGAGCAGCGGGGCGCGCTGGTGAGCGACGTGAACGAGCACGGTCCGGCACTGAAGGCGGGGGTGCAGCGTGGCGATGTGATTGTCGAATTTGACGGCAAGAACGTCCAAGGCATCAGCGAGCTGCGCAACCGGGTGGCGGCGACCCCGGTCGGCTCGAACGTCAAGCTGAAGGTCATGCGTGACGGCCAGGAAAAGGCGCTGACGATTCATATCGCCGAGCGGCCGACGGATGCAGCCCTCGCGCGTGCGACCGAGCCGGGGTCCTCAACCCCCGAAGCGACAGAGCCGCGGAAAGGGCCGCTGAACGTGCTGTCCGATCTTCGGATCAAACCGCTCGATGAGGAAAGCCGGTCGCAATACAACATTGGGCCGAAGACAGGCGGCGTGCTCGTTGCCCATGTGCAGGGAGGAAGCCCGGCGGAGCAAGCGGGGCTGCAGCGCGGGGATGTGATCCAGGAAATCAACCGCCAGGCGGTGAACAGCGTCAAGGAATATGAGGCCGCCGCCGGAAAAATCAAGAAAGAGGAAAACGCGGTTCTCTTGGTGAACCGGCAGGGTAATTCGATCTTCATTGTGATCAATCCGTAATAACCCCTCCTTCGTAAGGAGGGGCAAAGGGAGGTCGAGTTTCTGCAGGACTCTCTACCCCCCGTTCCACCCACCCGCCCCGGAGGTCGCCAAGACGACCTCCTGCGCCCGTGGCCTCTCCTTACAAAGGGGAGGGAGAAACTGATGGTCAAACGGCGGTTGAATCGCATCTTCAAAGGACTACAGGAAAAGGTCTTCGCTCCGATGGAAGACCCGAAGATGCCGCTCGCGGAGCATCTGGAGGAGCTGCGGGTCCGGCTGACGCGGGCGGTGATCGTCTTTGCGATCGGTTTTGCCCTGGCCTTCTACTTCTCGGTCCAAATTATGGACTGGGTACGCATTCCCCTTCAGAACGCGTTCGTCTTTGTAAAATTCAGCGAGCAGTATTCGCTCGACAGCATCATCAAGCACCGCAACCTCGGCGAGCTCATGGCGTGGTTGTCCAGCGGTCAGTTTGTGATGAAGTGGGAACCGACCGCGCTGCAGAATTTGCCGTTTGTCTTTTTGTCTCCCGCGGAGGCGATTTGGAATAACGTCAAGGTCTCCATGGTGTTCGTGCTGTTCGCCCTCATGCCCTACCTTGTGTGGGAAATCTGGCAGTTTAGCGCGCCTGGCATGCATGCGTATGAACGGCGTTTTGTCCTGCCGTTCGTGATGATTAGCAGCATAGCCTTCTATGCCGGCCTCGCCTTCTGCTATTTCGTCGTATTGCCCTTCGCCCTAAATTTTCTGGTGTCGTACGGAATCGACTCGGGATTTACTCCCCAGTTATCCATCGCCGCCTTCGTCGGTTTCAACCTCTGGTTCTTGTTGATCTTCGGCATCATGTTTGAATTGCCCCTGGCGATCACGCTACTGGCGCGCCTGGGCTGGGTGAATGCGGTGATGTTGCGGAAATACTGGAAGTGGGCGCTTGTGGGGTCATTCGCGATTGCTGCTATCCTGACGCCCACGCCC
>VBON01000248.1:490-5916 GCA_005877525.1 Nitrospirota bacterium | reverse complement strand
TCCTCGTCGGTGGTTTGAGAGAAGTCTTCATACCACTGGCCGACCCCGTAAAATGGCTCGGGTGTTGCGGCGCAGATGATTTGATCGACCTCCTCCTGAAATTCCTGACAAGTTGAAGCGGCAGCAACGGGAACGGCAACGACAATCCGGGCTGGTTTCTGTTGGCGCAATGCCGTGACCGCTGCGCGCATGGTCGAACCCGTGGCCAGACCATCGTCCACGAATAGGATAATGCGCCCGCGGACTTGCGGCGACTCCCGCGTTCCGCGGTACGCTTGCTGCCGCCGTTCCAGCTCTTGCTGCTCAGCTTTTGTGGCCGAGTCAATGACGTGATCAGGAATACCAAGATGTCTGACGACCTCATTATTAAGGACCCTGATGCCGCCCGTCGCAATGGCCCCCATTGCCAGCTCTTCCTGTCCGGGGACCCCCAGCTTGCGAACTAAAAACACGTCTAGGGGAGCGTGCAGAGCACTGGCGATTTCAAAAGCGACCGGAACCCCGCCTCGGGGTAAGGCAAGGACTACGACGTCTTCGCGATTGCCGTACTCCTGCAGCATTTTCGCCAGTACCTGGCCAGCATGCATGCGGTTTCGAAACAGCATAGCTCTCCTTTTAAATAAGTAGAAACTCTAGCATGCCAAACTTTCTCAAGGGATGGACAAAAGTGCCTTTTGCGACCAGTAATTGTCGAGTATGCCGTGGCTGAAAATATCGCTCCTGGGACGGCCATTGCGATATTATAAACGAGGAGACTGCGAATATGCAGGGTACCCTATCCGATACTGATATCCTTCGAAAAAGCTTACATCCATTGGTCGGGAGCGCCGAAGACTATGATCCGCTTCTGGAAATAGTCAGTGACGCTCGCTTCGTGCTCTTGGGGGAAGCCTCGCACGGAACCCATGAGTTCTACCGAGAGCGCGCCGAAATTACCAAACGGCTGATCACCGAGAAGGGATTCAGGGCGGTGGCGGTTGAGGCCGACTGGCCGGACGCCTACCGAATTAACCGCTTTGTGCGTGGGGCCGGCAACGATACCGAGAGCATCGATGCCCTCGCGGGCTTCAAGCGCTTTCCGACCTGGATGTGGCGCAACGCCGACGTCCTGGACTTTGTCGGATGGCTCCGCGCCTACAACGACACCGTTCCCTCAATTGCCAAAGTCGGATTCTATGGGCTGGACCTTTATAGCCTCCATTCATCGATGGAGGCGGTCCTTCTGTATCTGAGCAAAGTGGATCCGGAAGCGGCCACCCGGGCAAGATATCGCTACTCTTGTTTTGATCACTACGGAGAAGATACCCAGACGTATGGCTATGCCGCGGGCTTTGGGTTAACGAAATCCTGTGAGAACGAGGTGGTCACGCAGTTGCTCGACCTGCGACGTCGTGCTGCCGAGTATGCCGGCCGCGATGGACGTGTGGCTGAAGACGAATATTTTTATACCGAACAAAATGCCCGCCTCGTGAAGAATGCTGAGGAGTATTATCGCTCGATGTTCCAGGACCGTGTCTCGTCCTGGAACCTGAGAGATCGCCACATGGCGGAGACACTGGATAGTCTCGTTTCTTACCTGAGCCGTCCGGACCGACCGGGGAAGGTCGCGGTCTGGGAGCATAATTCTCATCTCGGCGATGCGCGGGCAACTCAGATGGGCGACGCCGGGGAACTGAACGTGGGTCAGTTGGTACGTGAGCGCTATGGCCATGCCGCCCGCCTCATCGGATTCAGCACATACGAGGGCACGGTAACCGCGGCTTCTGCGTGGGACAGGCCGGCGGAGCGCAAGCGTGTGCGCCCGGCGCTGCTCGACAGCTATGAAGCGCTATTCCATGCCATGGGCCTTCCACGCTTTCTGTTATCGCTGCGCGACGATACCCAGGCTGTAGCACTGTTACGTCAGCCCCGGCTTGAACGCGCCATTGGTGTGATCTATCTACCGGAGACAGAGCGCCAGAGTCACTATTTCTATGCGCGATTGGCCGACCAGTTCGATGCTGTGCTGCACTTTGATCGGACGCGAGCCGTGGAACCACTCGACCGGAGTGCCGGATGGGAACGTGGAGAAGTCCCTGAGACATTCCCTTCTGGTATGTAAGCACATGAAACGCGAAGCGCTGAGAGATTCATGATGAAGCAGAAAACAAAAATGTATTCGGACCCGGATCCCCACACAAGCCGCCCAAGTTTCGAGAATGACTCGGAACCGGCGTTGCCGGCTTTACCGCAGCCGGATAAAGCACTTTCTCCGGAAAACAGACGGCGCGAAGTGGAAGGCCGACTGGTACGGATTACCGTGCCCCATGTTACGCTCGAGGGGAACCTTGAGATCCCCAAGGGCGCGGTGGGTATCGTCCTGTTCGCGCACGGAAGCGGCAGCGGTCGTCGGAGTCCACGGAATCGATATGTGGCGCACATCCTGCGCCAAGGCGGCCTCGGCACCCTGCTGATCGACCTCCTTACCCCTGAAGAGGAAGTGATCGACATGCAGACAGCTCACCTACGCTTCTGGGTGCCACCGATTGGCTGACCCACCATTCCTCCACTCAACATCTGCGGATCGGGTACTTTGGGGCAAGCACAGGGAGTGGCGCCGCCTTAATGGCCGCCGCTGAGCGCCCAGACGTCGTGAAGGTAGTCGTATCGCGTGGAGGTCGGCCCGATCTGGCTGGTCCGGCGCTCGCGCGTGTGAAGGCCCCCGTTCTGCTCATCGTCGGTGGAGAGGACTTCCCGGTGATAGAGTTGAATCGGGACGCGATGACCAAATTAAAGGGAGACAAGAAGCTTGAAATCATCCCCGGCGCAACGCACCTGTTTGAAGAACCGGGGACGTTGGAGGAGGTGTCACACTTGGCCCGGGGATGGTTCCAACGCTACTTCCATGAAGACCGGGACCACAGCAGGCTGCAAGTTTAAAATAGAGTAGACGACCAATGGCACCCGAGAAGTTTGCATGGCAGGAATAGCCAAACCTAGAAGGCAGGGAAACCCGGCTCACATGATCGGCAGCAAGTGTTGTGTGCTGGTTGCGGACGGGACACGCGCGCGTTTTTTAACGCGGGAACCGGCGCACTTTTCTGAACCCAAATCCGGTCCTCAGTTAGTAGAGAAGAAAAACCTGATCAACCCCAACCTTGACATCCGCGGCAGGGACCTATGGAGTGATCCCAAAACAGGCAGGGGCCGTGCGGCGGGGGGCGGACCCTCGCATGGCTATGATGATCACCGCGAACAGCATGCGGACGAATTTGAGCGTCGCTTCGCCAAGAAAATAGCGGAAGACACTGCTTTGTTCCTGCACGCATGTCGCCATGAACAATTGGTGATAGCCGCACAGAAACGCATGCTGGGATTTCTTCGCCCGGAATTGAAACGATGTCTGAAAGAGCAGGTACAGGTCCGGGAGTTGGCCAAGGATGTCACGAAGCTCAATCCGACAGAACTTTATAATCATCTGGCCCACCGAAACCTCTTGCCCAGGCGTAGGCAACCACAACCTGGGGTCGTGCTAGACAACCCCCATCGCAAAAAGCGCCAAGTCATCGCCAAAATCTAAATCGCGCGCGCCTAGCATCGAACCTTGACGCGTAAAGCGAATACTCGACGCGTGGCAATTCGTTTCAGCCGTCTGTATCGCCCGCCACTTTCGGGCGAAGATGCGACACGTCGCGTCGTGGACCGCTCCGCTCTAAGATCGCGCGAACACGTTCCACCCCTTGGATCCCTGGATGGAGCGGACTTGGCACTTTCCCCTTCACCAGCATGCGAAGTCCCAGTGGGAGGACGTTCAGAAAGTGACGGAAATTCACGCCGATGACTTTTAACGGCATCAAGGCTTCATTCAATCGTCCGTATTTCGCGATCAGGTCTCGAAATCCAATGACATGGCGCGCGCCACCCGTTTTTGTCAGTCCTCGCTCAATCGCGGCCCGCCGGAGGCGGATGATGGCTTCCATCGGTTGCACATCTTTGGGACAGACCTGCACGCAGAAGTTACAGCGTGTGCAGTCCCAGATGCCGGCGGGTTCTTGGAGCGCTGCCAGACGCGCGCTTCGAGCGTCTTCGCTCTCGCGTGTATCTGCCACAAATCGGTAGGCCTTGGCCAGGGCGGCAGGTCCGAGAAAATGCCGATCGGCCTCATGCGACGTGCAAGCCGCCACACAAGCGCCGCACTGAATACAGGCATCGACATTGTGAAAGGCCACGGGATCGGGGGTCAAGAGTTCTCTTTCCCGTGCAACAGGCCCATGATCATTCCACCCGCCCTCCCCAGGCGCGCCAAGACGCGCCCCTTCCCGTGACAACAACCATGGCACGATGGTGCGATTCTTCTGCCAAAAGGATCGCATGTCGACCGCAAGATCCTTGATCACCGCCAAATTCTTAAGGGGCGCGACTGCGATTTCTCCGTGACGCTCCCACTCTTTGCGGACAGATGTCCGACAGGCCAGTTTCTCGGATCCGTTGATCTCCATCGCGCAGGACCCGCAGATCGCTGACCGGCAGGAATAGCGAAAGGTGAGACGGCCATCCGCTTCGTTCTTGAGGCGGATCAAGGCATCCAGAATTGTCAGGCCCGGCGACACGTCGAGATGGTAGATCTCCTCATGCGGATGCTGGTCGATTTCGGGGTTGTATTTCTGAATGGTGAAGGCGAGACGCATGCTCCAGCTATTCGATTTCGAGCACCTTGGGGAATTCAGTCAGATTCCGGCATCCATCGGTCGTGACCAGAACCATGTCCTCAATACGGGCGGCGCCGATCTCGGGATAGTAGAGACCCGGTTCGACTGTCACCACCTCCCCCGCCTGCAAGAGGGTGCCGGATTTGCTGATCCGCGGCGCTTCGTGAATGTCGAGGCCCACACCGTGGCCCGTTCCATGGAAATAGCCCTGCATGCGGCCGTTCATCAAACCAGTCTTAAACCCTGCCTCTTCGAAGCGACGGTTCACCTGAGCGTGGATTTTTTGGCCATCCGCGCCGTCTCGCACAGAGGCGATGGCTTCTTCTTGCGCGGCCCGGACCGTGTCATAGAGAGATTTCATCTGGGGCCGCGCCTTCCCCTTGAGGACCGTGCGGCTCATATCCGCAAAATAGCGCGTGGTCATATGCCGAGGAAACACATCCATGACGATGGGTTCGCCGGCTTTGAGCGGGCCAGACCCTTCATTGTGAGGATCGCATGCCTGCACCCCACCCGCGATAATCGTATGTTGCGCCACGCAATCCTGCTCCATCAGCGAGACATTAATGAGCTTCTTAATCCGCTCAGAGGTCACGGGCTCGCCTTCATGCATGATCAGGCCGTTGCGCAGACTGGCCGCAGCAAGGAGCTCAATCGCACGCTGAACGGCCACTTCGACCGCCCGTTGCGCGGTCTCAATCGCCTGAACTTCTTCGGGCGTCTTCACAGCGCGTTCCT
>VBON01000248.1:0-484 GCA_005877525.1 Nitrospirota bacterium | reverse complement strand
GGAAAAAGGGCTCGCGTTTGGTGGTCAAGTCGTATCCGCGCGCTTGGAGTTGCCGGGCATGCTCAAAGCCCATGTTTTCCGGGACCAGCAGGCGACTCACGCCGCGCTCGCGCAACAACGCATCGACCACCGCGACAGATGTCGGTGTCGTGACACCCTGGCGTTTTACGCGATCCTCATATTCGGAATATGACAGCACCGTATCGACAGTCGCGGTCGCCCGCGCTCGATCCACCTCAAGATCGCTCATGAGCAGAATTCTCTCGCCTTGGATACGGACAAAAATAAACGCGTCGGGCGCCGGAAACCGTGTGGCATAGTAGAGATTCGAGTCGGTTTCGCTCGCGGCGATGATTAGGATATCGGGTAGGCTGGACATCAATCCTCTCGTTCCCTCTCCCCCGGAAAAGGGGGCGAGAATCTTCTCTCAGATGCTAACACGATGCGGCTCAAAAAGCGGCACACGGCGAGGGCGGCCTTTTCG
>VBON01000237.1 GCA_005877525.1 Nitrospirota bacterium | reverse complement strand
TCCGCTCGCGGTACCGCAGCCCTAAGTGAACATTGAAGATATGCAGTGGGCCGGCCCCGTAGTCCACATCCGTGCGCAGGCAACCGCGCGGCACGAAGGGCTTGCATGTGAGGTTATAGCTTTTATGGGCAATCAGTGGGAAGCGGCTCAAACATACGTTCCCGTACAACCCTTTCGCCAAATGGCGCGTCGGTCCAAAGATCACGTTCATTCCCATTGTCTCTTCAAGAATCGCCACTTGCGAGCCGTACACCTCCTGCAGGGCAATGATGTCGGCATCCACTTCCCGCAGGACATCGACGATTCGGTCCAACCTGCTTGCGCCGTCGAGACCACGTGCCTGGTGGATGTTGTAGGTCACCACTCTGATGCGTCTTGATTCAGCCATGCTTCTTTCCTATCGGCGTAATGGGTTTTGATGTTGAATACGTAGGCGAGATCACTCGCGCGGCTTTATCAGTTCCGTTCGATCATACCAAAATCTCCGAAGAGCGGCATCACAATCAGTATACCATAGAAGTCAAACGGTGGCTTCCATGATTTTACCTAGTAGCAATAACCATGTAAAGGGGTCACTCATACTGCAGGCTCTCCGCAATCGGCAGATTCGCGGCCCTGCGGGCTGGTCCATAGCCCGCCAACAGGGTGGTGAACAGGACCAACACGACCGCTTTCAGCAGGGGCGGTGCGGAGAGATAAAAAGTAATCGACCAGCCAAAGGACTGTTTGTTGATCACCTGAATTAGAAGGACCGCCAGCAAGAGACCCGCGCTGATTCCCAGAACAATACCCGCCAGCCCTAGCAATCCGGATTCCCACAGCACGATCCGCCTGATTTGCCTGGGCGTTCCACCGATCGCGCGTATCACGGCCAGTTCGCTCTCCCGCTCGAGGATGCCGGAGAGCAGTGCATTGATGATGCCTAGCAGGGCTACCATCACGGCGATCAACTCGAGTGCATAGGTGACGGCAAAGGTCTGATCGAAAATCCGAAGAACCTCCCGCTTCAATTCCCCGTTCGTCAGGATTATCACCGGCGGGTCCCCGCCCAGGCGGTCCAGAACCTCGCGGCGAGTTTTTTCCGCATCAGTACCGGCAGCTAGATAGAGAGGCACCACAGTTAAGTTCTGATCTTGCCAGAATCGCTCGTAGAGGGTCCGATCCATAACGACCTTGCCGCCGTCCGTCGCATAGTCATAGAAGACGCCGGCGATACGCAGTTCCGCCGGCCCGCTCGGGCTCGGCAGTACAAGCATATTGCCTTGGTGAAGCCCGAACTGATTCGCGAAGGCCTCGGAGACAATCACCTCGCCATTCTGCACGGCGTGCGCCAAGATGGCAGATGAATCGCCGGTGAGGAACAGATATCGGCTCTGCCGGGCATGCAAAAGCAAATCCCTGGCGACGAGCGCAACCGATTGTCCGCGAAATTCCATCCGCAGGTCCCGATAGGCATCCACCGCTTCGACGCCGGGGACACCGAGTAGTCGTTGACGGACGGATTCAGGAAGAAGACCTGGGGGGCCGGAACCCAGCCATGTCGGAGTGGCCACAATCATGTCCGCCTTGACGGTCTGATCCAGCCAGACGTCAACCGTCTGCCGGAAACTCTGAATCAAGATCGACATTCCAATCATCAGCGCCAGGCCGATCATGAGAGCCGACACCGCGACGGCGTTCCGCACCGGCGCTCGCTCCAGCTCTGCCACGGCAATTCGTAAGAGTCCCCCGTATCGACTGGGAAGTAGGGCTCGAAGGCATAGGCTGATCACACGAATCGCCACGGGACTGAGCATCGCAAAAGCCATGATCAGGAGCAGCGCGGACAGGTAGCCAAATAGGGGAACTCCGCCCACGGGCCCCGCGATGGCCGACACTCCGGCGAGGATCAGGAATGCAATCGCCTTCAGAACAAATGACACAACTGATTTGGGACTCTCGGTTTCATAGCCTTTGGGGGTGAGCGCTCGCACGGGGAGGATACCGCTGGCCTCGCGGATCGGCCCCAGAGATCCCAAAAGAGCCACGCCGATACCTATCAGGAAGCTCTGCGCCACAACCGCCACAGGGAGGGTCAGCGGACTGTGGTGAACGGCGATGTTATAGAGATTTCCGGAGGTGGTCGCCATCATCCGGACCGCGACCCGTGCGAGGAACATTCCGCCGACGATCCCCAGACCCCAGCCGGCCATTCCCATCAGCAAGCCTTCCATCAGAAACAGCCGGCCGATTTGCCGGGGCAACATGCCCAGCGACCGGAGAATCCCGATTTCCCTTCGCCGCCGGAGAACCGCGAAAGACATTGTGTTGTAAACGAGAAACAGCCCCACCAACAACGCCACCGCGCTCAAAGAAGCAACATTGAGCCGAAAAGCGCGGGTCATCCGCTCGACTTGAGCCGTCC
>VBON01000236.1 GCA_005877525.1 Nitrospirota bacterium | reverse complement strand
ATCGCTCAAGGCACGCCAGTCCGCCTCACGCTCTATTCCTGGATCAGCTCCGGCAGCTTTCAGGTGCCGATCGGATTTTATATCGACCGGCTCGCTGCCGCGATGCTCCTGCTGGTCACGATCGTCAGCGGGCTCGTTCATGTGTACACCATCGGCTACATGCGTGGCGATGCGGGGTATGCGCGCTTTTTCAGCTACATCGCGCTGTTTACCTTTTCGATGCTGATGCTTGTCATGGCCGACAACTTCCTCCAACTCTATGTGTTTTGGGAAGCCGTGGGGCTCTGCTCCTATCTATTGATCGGCCATTGGTATGAGCGCAAGGCGGCGAGTGACGCGGCGATGAAGGCATTTATAGTCAACCGTGTCGGCGATTTCGGGTTCGGATTAGGCGTGATGTTGGTGTTTGCGCTCTTCGGCACGCTGCAGTACGAGCAGGTCTTCGCGCAAGCGGCCTCCCATGCTCACGAGACGCTGAATCTTTTGCCCTTCGGCGGCGCCTGGCCGGTCAATGTGCTGACGCTGCTGTGCCTTCTGTTATTCGCCGGCGCGGTCGGCAAATCGGCGCAAGTGCCGCTCCATGTCTGGCTGCCGGACGCCATGGAGGGCCCGACGCCTATCTCAGCCCTTATTCATGCCGCGACCATGGTCACTGCTGGCGTATTTATGGTTGCGCGATTCGCCACCTTGTACAACCTCTCACCCACCGCAATGGCTGTCGTCGCAGTGGTCGGTGGGGTCACCGCGATTTTTGCGGCGACCATTGCCTTGACCCAAAACGACATTAAACGCATCGTTGCCTATTCGACCGTGAGCCAGCTCGGCTATATGATGATGGCCTGCGGACTCGGCGCCTACACCGCCGGCATTTACCATCTCCTTACCCATGGCGCCTTCAAAGCTCTGCTGTTTCTCGGCTGTGGGTCGGTCATTATCGCGCTACATCACGAGCAGGACATCCGCCGCATGGGCGGCCTGAAGGATAAATTGCCCATTACGTACTGGACGTTTGTCATCGGCTCGCTCGCTCTGGCGGGGTTTCCGCTGACCGCCGGCTTCTTCAGCAAAGACGAGATTCTGATCGGCGCCTGGACGGCTGGGCCCCTGGGCCGAACACTCACCGTCGTGGGCCTCCTCACCGCATTCCTCACCGCCTTTTATAGCTTCCGGCTGGTGTTCGTGGCCTTCTGGGGGCCTTCGCGCGTCGACCCGCACGTCGCCCGGCAGGTGCACGAGCCCTCGCCCACGATGACCATGCCGTTGATCGTGCTGGCGGCGCTGGCGATTGTCACCGGCTATCTCGGCATCCCTGGCTTTCTCTCGCCGGCGCTGCCCGGGCCCATGAGCTTGCCGCCCGCGCACGAAGGCCCGGCGACCTTCGCAATCATGGCGTTGGCGACGGTCATGGGCCTGGGCGGCATCGCGCTGGCCTATGTCTTCTACGTCCTGAAGCCCGCGTTGCCATCCGTCCTCGCACAGCAATGGAGCTCCCTGTACGCGGGATCGTTGCACAAATGGTATGTGGACGAGCTCTACGAGGCCTGGTTTGTGCGGCCAACGATCGAGGCCGCCAATGACTGGGGTCGCCGGCAGCATCAACCTGTGGAGTCGGGCGCTTCGCTTGATCCAGAGCGGTGAGGTCCAGCACTACGCGTTGGCGATGGCGCTCGGCGCGGTCGTAATCCTGGGAGTGTACATGCTGTTATGACCGCCTCGCCTGACGTTATTTTCAACACCACGCAAATCCCCCATTTACTGACGGTTCTTATTTTTCTGCCGACGGCAGGCGTAGCGGTCATGGCCTTCTTCCAGAACGATACCCACATCAAACACGTGGCATTCTGGACATCGGCGGCGGAGTTCTGCCTGTCGCTCGCACTCTACGCGTGGTTCGACCCAATGACGCATCGCATGCAGTTTGCCGAGGTGGCCCAATGGATTCGGACCCCGCCGATCCACTATGCGCTCGGAATCGACGGCATCAGTTTGTGGCTCATCTTGCTCACCACGCTGCTCACGCCGATCTGCGTGATCGCCTCCTGGACAGCTATTAGGACCCGGGTCCGCGAATTCATGATCGCCCTGTTGGTTATGGAAACCACGATGGTCGGGGTTTTCTGCGCCCTCGACATTGTCCTGTTCTATGTCTTCTGGGAAATGATGCTGATTCCCATGTACTTGATCATCGGGGTCTGGGGCGGACCGAACCGCATCTATGCCGCGATCAAGTTCTTTCTCTTCACCCTCACCGGCAGCTTTCTGTTGTTGATTGCGATCATTGTCCTTTTCATGCAGGGCGGCCATACCTTCGATATCCAGGCCCTGAGCCGCGCCCACTACAGCCCAACGCTGCAAGCCTGGCTCTTCTGGGCCTTTTTCGCGGCCTTTGCCGTGAAGGTCCCGATGTTTCCCCTGCATACCTGGCTCCCGGACGCCCACGTGGAAGCACCGACGGCCGGAAGCGTGATTCTGGCGAGCGTATTGCTCAAGATGGGAGCGTATGGCTTCCTGCGGTTCAGTCTTCCGATGCTCCCGCAAGCAACGTTGCGTTTCACGCCGATCATCCTGAGCCTGTCGGTGATCGCCATTCTGTATGGGGCTTACATGGCCCTTGCCCAGTCCGACCTGAAGAAACTGATCGCCTATTCCAGCGTCAGCCACATGGGATTCGTGACGCTCGGGATCTTCGTCTTCAACACCCAAGGCGTCGAAGGCGCAATCTTGATGATGGTGAATCACGGCATTACGACGGGCGGGTTGTTCCTGTGCGTCGGCTTCATTTATGAACGTACCCACAGCCGCTTGATCGCGGACAACGGGGGTCTGGCGAAGCCCATGCCGCGGTATGCCACTTGCCTTGTAATCTTAGCCCTGTCCTCGCTCGGTCTTCCGGGCACGAACAGCTTTGTGGGCGAATTTCTGGTGCTCGTCGGAACATTCCTGCGTACCAAAACCATTGCGGCCGTCGCCACCCTGGGGATCATTCTGGCCGCCGTCTATCTGCTGTGGATGGTCCGGCGCATCGCCTTCGGAGTTCCCTCGGAAAAGACCGCCCGCCTGCCGGACTTGAACTGGTGCGAGATGGCCTCGCTGGTCCCGTTGCTGGTCCTGGTCTTCTGGATCGGGATCTTTCCCAATCCATTCCTTGCGCCAATGCATACGAGCGTGGCGCATCTCTTTGATCAAATGAACCGCGTCGCGGATATGAGCCCGAGTCTCCCCAGCCCTGTAAGGTCCTTGCCATGATCGTCTTCTCGCCGTCCGAACTCGTCGCGATCCTGCCTGAATTGCTGGTCATGACCGCCGGCTGTCTGGTTCTCGTCCTCGATCCTGTATTATCGGCGTCCCGGAAAGAATGGCTTGCCTACCTAAGCCTCGGGACCCTAGGCGCAGCTTTCGTCGCCGCCTACTGGTTGATGGGGACGCCGACACAATCTATCTTTAGCGGCCTGTACACGCTCGATGACTATGGAACCTTTTGGAAATTGCTGTTGATCTCTGTCTCGGCTCTGATCGTCCTCCTTGCAAAAGCAAACCTCCGGGAGGAACAGATCGACATTCCCGAATTCTACGCCTTCATCCTGTTGTCGCTGGCCGGTATGATGGTGATGGTCGCCGCTACCGATCTCCTGGTGATCTATCTCGGGATTGAATTGATGTCCATCTCGTTATATGTCATGGCCGGCTTCAAACGGTTTGAAAGACGTTCCATGGAAGCCGCCGCAAAGTACTTTATCCTCGGCTCCCTTTCATCGGGCATCCTGCTCTATGGTATTTCGTTGCTCTACGGCCGGACCGGCAGCACCGCGCTGAGCGCGATCAAAGCCGGTATCGCCACGCTTCCCGCCGCAGACCCTATTCTCCTCCTGGCCATGACGCTGCTGGTCGTTGGCTTCGGCTTCAAAGTGTCGGCGGTCCCGTTCCATATGTGGACACCGGACGTCTCTGAGGGAGCGCCTACTTCAGTGACCGCCTACCTGGCCGTGGCCTCGAAGGCCGCCAGTTTCGGCGCGTTCGTGCGGGTCTTCATGGAAGCGCTGGGAGGATTGAAAACGAACTGGCAACTCCTGCTCG
>VBON01000235.1:4919-5378 GCA_005877525.1 Nitrospirota bacterium | reverse complement strand
GTTGCGCAGACGGCGCTCAAGCAATTGGCTTCCTCTTCCCACATTCCGATGGCCGGCATCGTCGCGGCAGGTACCCCGATCGAACCGATCTTACAAACTGAACACATAGATGTACCCCCATCGATGGCGCGGAGCGGTGAGAATTTCGCCTTGCGGGTCAAGGGAGAGTCCATGCGGGATGATGGCATTCTCCCGGGGGACATCGTGGTCGTGCATAAGCAGGCGACCGCGCGCAACGGACAGACGGTATTGGCTCTGGTCAACCAGGAAGCAACGATCAAGAAGTACTACCGCAAAGCGGCGCGGATTGAATTACACCCCGCCAATACCGAGATGAAACCGATTATCGTGACCCCGAAGCACGATTTTCAGATTCAAGGAATTGTTATTGGACTGATCCGCCATTGTGAGTAACGACCTGCTGACCAGGCCGTGGAGAATCAAATGGACCGGCAGATC
>VBON01000235.1:1931-4853 GCA_005877525.1 Nitrospirota bacterium | reverse complement strand
TCGCCCGGCTCAACGATTCTTCGCTTCGGGATCGGCCGGTTGGGATCGCGGTTTCCCACGCGCCTCGTGCTTCCATCCATGAGCTTTCCCGCGAGGCGGAACAGGAGGGACTGTCGTGCGGGATGCCGGTGGAACAGGCTCGCCGGTTGTGCCCATCCTTGCGTGTTCTGCCTACGGATACCGTTCGCGTCCGGATAGCGCATCAAGACCTGCTCGAAATAATTGGCCGCTTTGCTCCGGTGTGGGAGCCCGTGCGCCCTGGTCATCTCTTCTTGGATCTCACCGGCACGACCCGCCTCTTTGGCCCCGCCGTCGATGTGGCGGCTCGCATCGAACGCGAAGTGATTCAGCGACAGGGATTGCCGGGCGCGATGGGCATCGGCAGCAACAAACTTGTGTCTGGCGTCGCCGCCGATGTCGTGCAGCCTCCGCAGCTCTATGATGTTCGGCCCGGCTCGGAACGAATATTCCTGGCGCCGTTGCCGGTGACCATGTTGCCGGGGATCAGCCGGTCGTCGGCGAAAGCGATCCTACCTCTTCTGGAAGATCTCAACCTTCGGACTTTGGGAGAGATCGCGGAGATTCCCTTGCCCCAGCTTGCCGTAGTGTTTGGCCGGCAGGGAGAGCTCCTTCATCGCTGGGCCAACGGGATTGATGTCTCGCCGGTGCTTCCTCCGGTCCAGCATCCCACTGTGGCGACCTCCGTGACCCTGGACCCGGATGACGTGGACGACGTCCGGCTTCTCGCGCACATATATGGTCTCCTGGAGAAACTTTGCCGGACGCTGCGATGCCAAGGTCGGGTCTGCCGGCGGCTTCTGCTCACGTTGTGGCACAGCGATCATGTTGAAGTCAGCCGGTATTGCACCTTTGCCGCCGGCACCTATTGGGAGGTGGAAATGTACCCTTGCCTAAAAGGACTGTTCTTAGGTTGCTTCCAACGACGGGTCCGCATTCGCAGAATGGCGCTTCTCGCGGAAGCCCTGGCGCCTCCCGAGGAGCAATTGTCGCTGTTTGATTTCGACCCATCGCAGACAAGGAAACAAGCTCGCATGCGCCGCCTTGCGCTGGCGCTGGATAGTCTGCGTGAGCGGTTCGGCAATAGAGTGGTCTCGCGGGGCGCGGGTCCTATCGCCGACCAGCCGGGGCACCCGTTGCTCTTCGGGTGCAACGGGTCACCAGTTCGCGCTCCGCTCGGAAGCAAGCAAGTCGCGCTGCGCTCCGCCCGGGCGCCCGGTCGGCGCCACCCGCTAATCCAAGAGAGATAGTTGGTGATGACTCCTTTCGTTCATCTGCATGTCCATTCCGACTATTCGCCAATGGAAGGCGTGTCTTCACTCACGGCGCTCTGCGAGGCTGCCCGGGCGCAAGGCGCCGACACACTTGCATTGACAGATACGAATGGTCTTTACGGCGCGATTCGATTTCTTGAAATTGCCAAAGAGACGGGACTGCGGCCGATCCTGGGCGCGGAATTAACTATAGATCCGACTAAGCGGGCGGTACTGCTGGTCAAGAATCCCGATGGCTACAGCAATCTCTGCCGGCTGCTCTCAGCGCGACATTGCGATGATGCCTTCGATTTTATCTCAGCGGTCGCTCGGTATCGGGAGGGGTTGATCATTCTCTCGGACGATCAGGACGCGCTGACGGCCTGGAAAAAAGAATCACCTGAGGACCTCTACGTCGAATTGACACCCGGAGCGATGATGCATCAGGCGCTTGCCTTTAGCCGGCGGGCCGGCCTTCCGCCGGTGAGTACCAACCGCGTGCATTTTGTTGACCGGCGTCAATTCCATCTGCACCGGCTTCTTCGGGCGATCGCGCTGAACACCACGCTCTCTCGCCTGCTCAACGACGCCTGCTGCGCGCCGACTCATTGGCTGGCACCCCTCTCCACCCTGGAACGGTACTATCCCCATGTGCCGCACGCGCTCGCGAACACGCTCCGGATCGCCGGGGAATGCTGGACTGACTGGAATTTTCAGGACACGATTTTTCCCGCCTTTCGGCAATTGAGCGACGAGAGCGCATTCAGAAGGCTTGAAGACAAGACTTGCGCAGGCGCCATCTGGCGCTATGGCGCTTTGTCAAAGGCTGTGAAGGACCGCATCGGACAGGAGCTCGCCATCATTCGGCAAAAGCGCTTTGCCCATTATTTCCTCGTGGTGGAGGAAATTGTCCGAGAGGCCCCTCGGACCTGCGGCAGAGGATCGGTGGCGGCCTCGATCGTCTCCTACTGCCTGGGGATCACTCATGTGGACCCTTTGAAGCATCATCTGTTCTTTGAGCGCTTTTTGAATCCCGGGCGCCATGATCCTCCGGACATCGACATCGATTTCCCGTGGGATGAACGCGACGGCATCCTGGACAGGATCTTCGAGCAATACGAGGCGCAACGGGCCGCGATGGTGGCCAACCAGAACAGCTTGGGGTTTCGCGCGGCGATTCGGGAAGTGGCGAAGGTCCATGGCATTGCTCCTGTCGAGATCGATCGCGTGGCGCCTCGCATCATGCGGCAGATAGACCTCTTGGAGCTCGCTGAAAGTCGCGCGGCGCGTGCCTGGGCCGAGTCCCTCTGTAAGGAGACGAATCTCAGGCCCCCCTGGCCTGAGATTCTGGACCTGGCGGTCCAGGCGGAGGGTCACTTCCGCCATCTCTCGCTGCATTCCGGCGGAATCATCATCGTCCCCGACGAGATCCGGCGATACGTGCCCGTGGAAGTTTCGGCCAAGGGTTTGCCGGTCATTCAGTGGGAGAAGGATCAGACCGAAGACGCGGGGCTCGTCAAGATCGACATCCTCGGTAACCGCTCGCTCGCGGTCATCCGCGACGCTTTGGCCGCGATTGCCCGCAATACCGGACGCGAGATCGACTACCGCACCTGGGATCCGCTTCCCGATCCTTCGACTCAAGAGCTGA
>VBON01000235.1:0-1856 GCA_005877525.1 Nitrospirota bacterium | reverse complement strand
GTATTCGAATATTTGGTGATTGTGTCCTCTCTGGTGCGGCCCGCGGCAATCTCATTCGTGCATGAATTCGTCAGGCGCGCTCACGGCGCGCTGTTCGACCCCTTGCATCCCCGCTTGCAGGAAGTGCTGAGCGAAACCTACGGGATCATGGTGTACCAGGAAGACGTCACGAAGGTCGCCATGGCGCTCGCCGGCTTCACGGTGGAAGACGCGGATCAACTCCGAAAGATCATCAGCAAGAAACATAAGCAGAAGCAGCTTCGCGATTACCGCCAACAATTTTATGAAGGCGCCGATAAACACGGCGCTTCGCATTCCGTCATCGACATGATCTGGGCGATGATCATGAGCTTTGCCGGCTATAGCTTCTGCAAACCCCATTCCGCCAGTTATGCGCAGGTGTCTTTCAAGTCCGCCTACCTGCGCGTGCACTATCCCGCCGAGTTCATGGCGGCCGTGATCAGCAATGAGGGAGGTTTCTACTCTGCCTTTGCCTATCTGTCCGAGGCGAGGCGGATGGGCCTGGCGATCCTGCCTCCCGATATCAACGCCAGCGATTGGGCCTACAGGGGAAACGGCAGGACCATTCGCGTCGGATTGATGCAGGTGAAGACGCTTACACGCGCCGTCGTCGAGCGGTTGACCGAAGAACGTGCGCGCAGCGGGTCTTTTCGATCCTTCCACGATTTCCTGAGACGGGTACGGCCGGAACCCGCGCAGGCCCGGACATTGATTCGGGCCGGGTGCTGTGACTCCATCGCTGGAGAGCTGACGCGGCCTGGCCTGTTGTGGCGGTTGTATGGCTTTCAGGGCAGCGGCCACGGCGTCCTCCCGATACCAGAGGAATATTCCGCGACCAAAAAGCTCCGGCATGAGATCGAGATATTAGGCTTTCCGCTCAGCTGCCATCCCCTTGAACTGTTGCGCTCTCAACTTGTCGGCCTGCGGTACATCCACGCTTCCGAAATGGAACGCTACGCCGGCCGCTCCGTCACGATGATCGGCTGGCTGGTTACGGAAAAAATGACCCAGACCAAAGATGGAGAGCCGATGGAATTCATTACGTTGGAAGATACGACGGCGCTCTACGACGCCACCTTGTTTCCGGACGTGTACCGCCGGGTCTGCCAGCTACTGTACCCGGACCAAGGTTTTGTCTTGCGAGGACGCATTGAACAGGAGTTCGGCGTCCCTACCCTGACCGTCGAAGACTTGGAATGTCTATCTGAACGGCCCTTCCACCGTCTGACTCCCTCCCCCGAAAAAGAGCACAGCTTTCGAATAAACGACCTGATATGGTTTGCTCATGGGGAACAAGCCGGAAGCTCACCGATCATCCGCCGCCGATTTCCTTCCAGAAAAGTTGACCTTGCCCACCCTGAAGGAAGCGGCCGCCGATTGCCGAGGCTGTGATTTGTATAAAAACGCCACCCAGACCGTCTTCGGAGAAGGCCCCAGGAAAGCGGCTGTCATGCTGGTCGGAGAGGTTCCCGGGGATCAGGAAGACCGGCAAGGCCGGCCCTTTGTAGGGCCGGCGGGGCGCATCCTAGCAGATGCCCTTGCTGAAGTCGGGATCGCGCGCGAGACCGTCTATGTCACAAATGCCGTGAAGCATTTTAAATGGGAGCCTCAAGGAAAACGGCGCAAGCACAAGAAGCCTCTCGCCAGCGAGATCGCCGCCTGCCGGCCCTGGCTGAGTGCCGAGCTCACCGTCACGCACCCTAAGATCGTGGTGTGCCTGGGATTGACGGCGGCTCAATCCGTCCTGGGCCGGCCGATTCGACTCGGTGACGAGCGCGGGAAATTCCTTTCAGGCGGGACTGGACCCGAGACATTTGTCACGATCCACCCTTCCT
>VBON01000005.1:17702-20486 GCA_005877525.1 Nitrospirota bacterium | reverse complement strand
TGCCCGTACTTCTCATGCAGCAGGACGAGCACTTCCTGCGCGAGATCTTCGGCGGCATCCCTCGATAATTGAGATGTGGCGAAGGAGACAATCCTTTCACGGAGCTGAGAAAGAATCTTCTCTCGGTCCATGAAGGAATCCTAACGGAACTGTCTAGGGTTTTCCAGAGCGCGTACTTCTGAGGATCAACACATAAATGAGTCTTGGGAATGACGAGGACATCATCACCTTGATCTGAACAACAACACCGCATAGACTGACATTATGCAGCGACAGGCTTGCTTTTTGCTGAATATTGGATTGGTTATAACGGCACTGCCCGGCTGCGCAAGTTCCCCGAGCCGGATTAATGACTACCTGAGCGGCTTTCAACCTCCTTCTTCAGAGGCACAGGCAGTCCCATTGCCGCTTGCCGTGGGACTGCTGATCGTGCTCCCGGAAAACGAACTCTCGAATCGGACCACGCCGTCGAAAGAGTCATTTGCCCGGATGGGCCTGCGCATTCAGAAGGAATTCGAATCTCCAAGGATGACGGTGGAGCGTATCTACCCGACGATTATTGTTCCAGCTGCGGGCTTGGGGACGTTAAGCGTGGAGCGAGTGCGCGGGGCTACGCAGGGAGGGCACTCTCGGAAAATTATTGTGGTCGTAGCCACGTCCCAACCGGCGCGAAAGGTGCATTACTCGATGGTGGAGGACCAGCTCTTCGCAAGGATGGAGGCGGCCCTGGTGGACCTGTCCAGCGGGCAGGAGCTCGCCATTGACAGTGGAGAGGACGACTATGTGCTGGCCCAATCCTATTTCTTCAATGCCTTCTCCTACCCGCGATTGTATTACCGCACCTTTACGTTTGCGGGGCCGTTTACCGTCGTCGAGGGAGATCCCTATAAGGCGCTGGGAGAAGCGGCCTTTTCCGGCGCGGCCGATCAGCTCGGTATGAAACTTCGCCAGCGACTGGATCCCCAGCCTGCCACGTAGCTGCGACATCGACGCAGGACTGCCCTAGCTGGCAGCGGGGACAGATTTATTTTTCGCAGGCTCAGCCTTTGAGAGGAATATATCTGAAGTTGAAAATAAATCTGTCCCCTTAGAAGCGGCTTCGCGCTAGAAGCGATTTAATTGCCCAGCCAGCATTGAGGCGACCTGGGTCAGATCGAAGGGCCAGGCGTAGCGCAAGTCAAGCCCGGGATGCTTGGCGCGCAGATGGGCGAGGGTTTCAGGGATTTCGAGTTCCGAATGGGACCCACCGGGCGTGAACATGGACGGGACCACCCGGATTTCGCTAGCTCCCGCGGCAATCAAGCTCTCCACCGCCTCTTCCACGGTCGGAGCGCAAAACTCGTTGTATGCGATCGCAAAGAGATCGCTGTTCAGGGAAGTTTTTAAGTGACTCGCGAGGGCTTCCAGTCCCGCCTTGTAAGGATCGCTCTCTGGCGTCCGCGGCCAGCGTCTGATCCGGCGGTCGAGCTCTAGCTCTTCGGGCGTGGCATCGCCCCCTGTCGCGCGGCGTTTCGCCTCCAAAGTCTTGAGGGCGGTCAAGGCTTCTCGGGGGTAATCAACGGGGATGCCCCCATGGCCAACCAGGATCACCCCGCGTTGGCTTACTCTGCTCATATGCTTGTTCCCTGTTCGCGCCGTGATGCTACAATAACCCGGCGCCGCTCACACCGCAAGCGGCGATGATGCTTCGCGGAATTCTACACGGTGCCCTAGAGCACATGGGAAAGGACATATGACTTCGATCATTGATCCCGCAGTCCTTCTTGAGCCGGACCGACCAAGTCGCGCATTGCCGTCCCACACCGCAATGGAAGGCCGCCTTGCCGCAGAGCATATGACGTCGGGATCTTCCACAGCCGCGAAGATCACCTCCTTCGAGGTTCGGGGGCCAACATTGGTCCTGACCCTATCTGAAGGCGTCGACAAGGCAGTCGCGGAAAACCCTCAAAATTATCTATTGACTATCAATGGGGGAGCTTACCAGCTTCCCGGAGGCACTGTCTCTTACGATCCTCTGTGTATGACCGTGACCCTCCACGGTGTGCCGTTTTTGCGCGGAGACCACGTCGTTGTGACCGTGTTGGGGTTGTGGGACCAAATCAAGAACATCCCCCGACCGGCGGTCACCTGCCACGCGGTGGTTCCGAAGCGGGCTCATCTCGGCCGGACAGTTGCCCTTCTCATCGCGGGGGGGATGGTGATCGTGATTATGATTGTTGCGCTCGCGCGATGAGCAAGACCGAAACAGACTGGCGGGAGCTGGCAGACCTCGCAGTACGCCGCATCCGGGGTGCCGGCGCGGAGTACGGAGACATCCGCCTCTTGGAGAGTGTCTCGGAAATCGTCAGAGGCCAGGATCGGCGTATTGCCGGAGTGCAGGACAGCCAAGACAGTGGGTTTGGCGTGCGTGTTCTCTATCGAGGCGCTTGGGGATTTGCGGCCAGCTCGGTCATCTCTCCTGAAGAACTGCCTTCGGTCGTCGATCTCGCCCTGGAGATTGCGAAGGGGTCAGCGTCGCTGATGCGCGAGCCCGTCCTGCTCGCGCCGGAACCTGTGCAGACAGACTCGGTCGTCACGCCGTTTCGCGTGGACCCGTTTGCGGTCCCTCTGGAAGAGAAAACGTCTCTCCTCCTTGAGACGATGGAGCTTCTGCATCGCCAGTCGGGAATCGAGCGGAGCAGCGCTCGTCTCTGGGCCCGGCGTGATCGCAAGTTTTTTGCGTCCACGGAGGAAGCCCGCATTCAGTTTGATCTATTGGCGGTGCACGGCGAGTGTGAAGCGACC
>VBON01000005.1:5103-17621 GCA_005877525.1 Nitrospirota bacterium | reverse complement strand
CGCTTCACAGGCGTTGGAGAAACTCAGAGCTCCCCCGGTCGAACCGGGCCGATACGATCTTGTCTTGGATCCTGAGCATCTGTCGCTGACGATTCACGAATCCTGCGGCCATCCCAGCGAGCTGGACCGGGCGCTGGGGTATGAGGCCAACTACGCCGGCACTAGCTTTCTCACGCCGGATAAACGCGGCTGGTTTCGCTACGGCTCGCCGCACGTGACCATGGTCGCGGACAACACCGAACCGCAGACCTTGGCTGCCACGGGGTATGATGACGATGGCGTGGCCTGTCAACGCTGGGACATCGTTCGCGAGGGGATCTTTGTGGATTACTGCACGAGTCGGGAGGTGGCGCCGAAGATCGGGGAGCCGCGCTCTCATGGCTCGAACCGCGCGGACGGGTGGGGCAGCATTCCAATGGTGCGGATCGCGAACATCGGGCTGCAAGCTGGCGCTGAGCGTCTGGACGACATCATCGCCGATGTCCGCCGGGGGATCTACATCGAGGGACACGGCTCGTTCAGCATTGACCAGCAACGGTATAACTTTCAGTTTGGGGGTGATGCCTTCTGGCTGATTGAGAATGGGAAGCGGGTGCATATGCTGCGAGACGTGATCTACCACGGGATCACGCCGGAGTTCTGGGGCTCCTGCGATGCGGTCGCCGATGCGTCCTATCGCCGACGGTACGGTTTTCTTACCTGCGGCAAGGGGCAGCCGGGACAGTCGGGCTGGATGAGCCACCCCGCCTCCCATGCGCGCTTCCGCAATATCAGCGTCATCCGGGGCTGAGGCCGGGAAAAGAGCCTGTCACAGCGGCGCTAGGGGAAGAGGGTCGGTCCTAGGGGAAGAGAGCCTGTCCTGGCAGGCTCAGGGCGGGCGGGTGAGATGCCGACCCAGGGTGGGCGGGTGAAATAGCGGGCGGGTGCAATAATGAGTACCCTAATCGACCAAGACGAATTCCGTCGCACGGCGGAGCTTGTCCTGCAAGCCTCGAACGGCGGTCACACCATGGTGTATCTGACCGATGTCATGGGAGGTACCACCCGGTTTGCGAACAATCAAATCGTGCAGAATCTCAATACCCGTCGTCTGAGCGTCGCGATTCAAGTGGCGTTTGGTCGGCAGCACGGCACCGCAAGCACGACTGATCTCTCCGCCGGCGCGGTGCGTGATACCCTGCGACGGGCTGAGCGAATCGCCCGCGCTTCTCCTGCCGATCCGGAATACCTTCCGCCCGTCCCGCCGCAGCACTATCCCGAGGTCTTCGGAGCGCGCCCTGAAACCATTGCTGCGGGTGCGCAGCGGCGCCTGGCCGAAGCGCGGGTAGCGATCGAGTTGTGCGCCGCGGACAAGCTGACGGCGGCGGGAATCCTCGCCAGCTCAGCGGCGGCGGTGGGGATTGCAGCGAGCAGCGGTCTGTTCGGGTATGAGCAGCGAACCGAGGCACGCTTTGGCGTCACAGCGACGGCTGAGGATTCAAGCGGATGGGCTGCCAACGTGCATCGCTCCATGGACCATCTCGCAGTGCGTGAACGCACGCTTGTGGCCATCAATAAGGCCAAGCGCGCGGCCCATCCCAAGGAAATTGACGCCGGTCGCTACACGGTTATTCTGGAACCAGCTGCCGTGGCTGGCTTGCTCAGTCCTATGATGTGGATGTTGGACGCCAAGTCTTATTACAAAGGCGACAGCCCGTTTAAAGGTAAGCTGGGGCAATCCGTCATAGATTCCCGGCTCACCTTGCAAAATCGTCCCGATCATCCGGACCTGCTTGGGACGCGTTTTGCCTCTGACGGCTTGCCGAGCACTACCTGTATATGGATCGAGGATGGGGTGCTCCGAGAGCTGATGTATGATCGATATACTGCGAACGAGCATGGGGTGACACGCATCTGCACCATTGAGGCGCCCTTCTTGTCGGGAAAGGGTGCAGTGGCCGAGCGGGTGGAGGATCTCATCAGGACGACGGATCGGGGCATCCTGGTCACGAATTTCTGGTATATCCGAAGCGTCAATCCGACGGACCTTGCCCTGACGGGTATGACGCGCGACGGAACCTTCCTCGTGGAAAAGGGTGAGGTCCGTGGGCCGGCACGGAACTTCCGCTTTCACGAAAGCCCGATGAGCGCATTCAACCGCATCCAGGGATTCACGGCGCCAGCCGAAGCGAGTACCACAGAGTCGAATAAAATGTTGGTGCCGGCTCTAAAGATCGAGGACTTCAACTTCAGCAGCGTGACGCGGTTTTGAATGAACTAGACGGGAGTCAGGTTCTGATCTCGCGGTTCGAAGGTCTTTTGCAAAAGGATTTTTCGAATCTCAAGAAGCGCGAGGGTGTCCCGCTTGCAGTATTCCAGCAGCGAAGCCCGAATCCGCGTCTTTTCGGCCGCGTCGGTTTTGCCGAAGGCCATGCGGTAATACTCAAGCGACGCGAGGCCTCCGTCAGCGATCTCGAGGTTACTGTAATCGAGCGAGGGTGCGAGGGCGGGCAGGATCACTTTGATCGAGAAGGAACCTTCGAAACCCGGATGGTAATAGTGCCGCCGGACAATCGGCAGGAGATCCCAGAGGCGAGCGGCGACCGCGGACAACTCTCGTTTCAGCCGGGGAAGGGCGTCGGCGAGGTCCATCAGGATTCGCCATTCATAACCGGAATAGACGCAGATGCTGCCTTGCCGACCGACAGATCGCAACAGGGCGAGGGCGAGTTCTTCACGCGGATCTCCCGCATTGGCGCACAGATATTCCTCGTGGCGCACGATCCCATCCTCGTGTTCGGTATGGTTGGACCATTGAAAAGGTAACGTCTGGTACGGCCTGGTTCCGGGAAACAACGGGACTGCGGGCATGAAACCTTCGAAGTCGAGATGGTGTACCGGGTAGCGCACGGCTTGCAGCGCGGCCCGCAAATCCGGTCCGATCCACTCCACATTGTCCTTCATCCGCTGCTGTGTGTCGGAGAGTTTGAACCCGCCGGGGATCGTGTCAATCGTGTGGACACCCTGTTCGGCGAGCCTGTCGAATGTGCGCTTGGGCCCCGGCAAATAGAAGACCCAACGGGGATCCTTTTCCTGCGTGCAATGATCCCAGAACGGACAGACATAAGGAGTGTGGCAGTGATGGCCCGGATCCACATCCGGAGCAGTAGGTTCCATCAGCATCGCTTTCATGGACAAGAGTCGCTGGGGTACTTCGGCAAGACGCGCCAGGACGGCGACGGTCAGGTCCTGCTGGACGAACAGCCGATCCAGGTTTACCTCGCCGCCTTCATACACATAGGCGCGATTCAGGTGCAGCAGCGCGATGCCCTCGAGACGCACCCCGGCTCCCATCGCCACGTGCGTTTGGATGGCCAGATCGTCCAGGTGAACGTCCTTTGTCCGCGTGGAGGCTTTCACTTCGATCAGACGCCAGCGGTCGTCGGCTAGTCGCTCGAGGATGTCGACGCGGACCAGGACGTTCTCAAACTTGAGCGTGGCTTCGAAGATCGCCGGGATGCTGGGGTTGCTGGCCAGCTCCTCCGTCCGCCGGAGCGCGACGGTGAGGTTGCCGTGGTCGTAGTCTACCAGCACGCCGCCTGGAAACCGCCGGCGGGCCACTTCGCCGACGTCCGTGCCAGCGTCTAACCTGGCTTGCGTCTCCTCATCGTGTTCTGTGGCGAGCTCCGGAGTATAGATCTCGAGATAGAGCCGTTTGTGGCACTGCAATCCCGACACGTATTTGGACTTGGAGAGTCGAGGCTCCAGAGGAAACAGGCTGAGCTGCATCGTGCCCTTCCGGTTCAGCGCTGATCCTGTGTCGGGGACTCTTGCAGAGATCCCGCACAGGCTCCGCAGCGATGTCGCGACGGCCGGATGGTCCGACGGTGACGATGGTAGACTCGACCGCATCGCACACAGCGCCAGGTGTAACGGTACAGGGCCGTCACATTGTCCGTCAGCGAATGGCGTATGGTGACGCCGAGGCCGGCCCCATTCATGGTTGCCATCACGCGATGAAAGTCCTCTCCGTGATCAGGCCGGCGTTTGCGGACATCGTATTGCCATTGATGGATCATCTCGTGGGCCAATGTGCCCCGCACCTCAGCTGCCGGTTGATTGTAAAGCAGCGGAATCGAGAGCCGAATCAGCCGGTGCTTGGCAAAGGTTTCGGAGGAAATCATCGGAGCGCGGGGCCCGACGGTATGGAGAAACAGCCCGGCCGAGAAGGTGAGCCGCTGACTCCAGATGATGGGGATCGGAGGTAGGCCATCCGCAAAGTATCGGACGTTCAGGTCCCGCCACCAAGCCTGGAGTGCTTCCGGGGTCAGCATTCGTTGGGGGCTGACTTACCACAAATGACGTCAGAGGTCACGAGGAATCTTGTGATCACAAATCGGAGGCGAGAGCGGTCACCTCCACTACGCCTTTCGTTCCTGATGATCAATGCCGCGACACGCCGCGCTCACCGCATACGTGGTATGCTTGCTCCCAGGTTTTTCTTCCGAGCCGCACGAGGAGCACATGGCAACGAACGACAAACAAGTTATTTTTTCTTTGATTGGCGTGGGTCGGGTTCACCCGCCGAAGCGGCAGGTGCTGAAGGAAATCTATCTGTCCTTCTATTACGGGGCTAAAATTGGCGTGCTCGGCGCTAACGGCTCTGGCAAAAGCACGTTGTTGCGCATTATCGGTGGCGTCGACAAAAATTACACGGGAGAGATCACTTTCTCCAAAGGCTACTCCGTCGGGCTCCTGGAGCAGGAACCGCACCTCGATCCCACGAAGACCGTGAAAGAAGTCGTACAAGAGGGGCGGCAGGAATTAATGACCATGCTTCGGGATTACGAGACGATCAGCGAAAAGCTGGGCCGGGAGATTCCGGCTGACGTAATGGACACGCTCATTGAGAAGCAGGGACAATTGCAGGAAAAGATCGAAGCGGTGAACGGGTGGGAGTTGGAGAATCAGCTCGAGGTCGCGATGGACGCCTTGCGATGCGCTCCTGCGGACACCAAAGTGGAGACATTGTCGGGCGGAGAGAAACGACGTGTGGCGCTCTGCCGCTTGTTGATTCAGGAGCCCGACATCCTGTTGCTGGACGAGCCGACCAATCATCTTGATGCCGAATCCGTGCAATGGCTCGAGCAGCATCTGCAGCAATATGAAGGCACCGTCATTGCCGTGACCCATGACCGCTATTTTCTTGATAACGTCGCGGGCTGGATTCTGGAATTGGACCGCGGACAGGGCATTCCATTCCAAGGCAATTATTCCTCATGGCTCGAGCAAAAGCAGGCGCGACTCGATCGAGAGGAGAAAGCGGATGCCAGGCGCCGACGGACGCTGGCGCGGGAGCTGGAATGGATCCGGATGGCGCCGAAAGCCCGGCATGCCAAGGGGAAGGCCCGTATCACCCGCTATGAAGAACTGCTGAACGCGGAGCAAGAAAAAAACGCCGAGGACCTGGAGATCTATATTCCACCGGGACCGCGCCTAGGAGACATCGTGCTGGAAGCCAACAGCCTGACGAAAGGGTTCGGCGACAAGATCCTCTTTGAGAATCTAACGTTCGCGCTTCCGCGGGGCGGGATCGTCGGAGTGATCGGCCCCAACGGTGCCGGCAAGACGACGCTGTTTCGCATCATTACCGGGAAGGTCTTGCCGGACGCGGGCTCCTTTACGCTCGGGGAGACGGCGAAGATCGGCTATGTCGATCAGGATCGCAGCTTGGATGCAAGCAAGACGGTCTGGGAAGTGATTTCAGAGGGTCGGGACATGGTGATGCTTGGGAAAACGGAAGTCAATTCGCGCGCCTACTGCGGTCGTTTCAATCTGACCGGCGCGGATCAGCAGAAGAAAGTGAAGGATCTCTCCGGTGGCGAGCGCAATCGCGTCCACTTGGCCCGAATGCTCAAGGAAGGGGCGAATCTCCTGCTGCTCGATGAGCCGACGAACGATCTCGACGTGACGACCTTGCGCGCCCTTGAGGAAGGTCTCGAACGGTTCGGCGGTTGCTGTGTGGTGATCAGCCATGACCGTTGGTTTCTGGATCGCATCGCGACGCACATCCTTGCCTTTGAAGACGAGGGCTGCGCGGTCTGGTTTGAAGGCAATTACAGCGACTATGAGGCGGATCGAAGGAAACGGTTGGGAAAAGAGGCGGAGCGGCCGCACCGCCTCCGGTACAAAAAACTTACTCGCCAGTAAGCGGGCTGACTGCCTCTCTATTTCCTGAACAGTTGCGGATAGAGCTGTCGCTCACATTCGGGACACAAACCGTGCGTGAAGGCCGCCTCGGAATGGTCGCAGATGTAGGATTCCAAGACATTCCAGGAACCCGTGTCATCGCGGATTTTTTTGCAGGATGCGCAGATCGGAAGTAAGCCATGCAATAATTTAATGTTCACCAAGGCTCTTGTCAGATCGCGGATTATATCGTCTTGATCGTCTCTAAGACGCGTGAGGACGGCGACCTCCTCGACTAATCGAGCTTTCTCCGCCTGATTTTCTTGGAGACACTGCAACAGGCGCTGCGAGTCTGGATTGTCCGCAGCTTCGGCGCTTCTCCGAAAAGCTGAAAGATCTGGTGGATGCGGCTCGGGAACGCCTGCAGATCTGTTCGACACGCTGTTGATATTGCGGTCCTCCGAGCATGAGCGACGGGACTTCATAGGCGTGGATACACGCAACAATAGTGCCAACGTAAGCCTTGGCATTTTCACCTCTGACAAAAACAGAACACCGCAATTTTCAACGAGGGTGAGCTGCGCGGTGAGCTATGGACTGTTGAAAAAAGAAGACACCCGAAGGGCTTGGACTACAATTGTCCAGGAAGGATAAGGCGGGCTGGTATATTCCTTAGCGTTCTTTGGTACTAACCGGAGTCGCGCCCGCGAGGGAGGGAACGGCGGCAATTGTGGTGCGGGTCACCGCTTCCTGGATTTTTAGCTGCCACCCTTGGGCATCGTGTGCAGTTTTCGCGTAAGCCAGGAAATTTTGCCAGGTAAGAAGGGCATCCGAAGTGAGTCCTTTGGCCTCCTGGGCGAGTCCAAGCTCATACGCGAGCATGGCGGACTCCGGTTCCTTGTCCAGAGCTTCTCCCATTGCCCGGATGGCGTCATCGAACCGGCCCAGAGCAGCATAGGCCATGCCGATATGGCGAAGAACTCTCGGATCATGCGGCCGAAGCGCCATGGCAGCCTCATAGTGATAGAGGGCCAGATTGTAAAGATCAGAATCTTTCGGCAAGACCTGCGCGATCGTAAACACGATGTGACCTGTGACAAATGACCGATCGGCGGAAGGCAGCAACTCTCCCATGCTGGCAGCGGCCGGAAGCGATGATTGGCCTTCGGCCAAGAGTTGGTTTTCCGCTAGCCATTGGCGAATGACCGTTGTCGGGATCGCGTAGCCGATCCCAGATCGAATCATCACGCTGCCGATACCGGCGCCGTTTCGATCCCGGGCTCGCTCCAGATACGGGACTTGCAGGACCACCATGCCGATGACTTCTCCTGACGTCAGGTCCACCAGCGGTCCGCCGCTGCTGCCTTGATTGATGTGGCCAGTGACCTGAACGAACGGCGCGAAGCGATACGTAGTTCTTGACCGGCCCTGAATAATTCCGTTCATGGTGCCCGGGACAATCGTAGGGTGCAGAGCAAATCCCATATTGAGAACGTCCGTGAGACGCGGATAGCCGACCGCCATGACATCATTGCCCTCGGGCGATGGCTGTCCGGCTAATGTCAATGCCGGGGCGGAGGACAGAGGAATGCGGATAGCCGCTAAATCGCGATCCGGATCGACGGCCACAATGGCAGGATTCGAATAGACTTCCTGGTTGCCGACATAGACAAGCAGGCGGGAACTGTCTTCTAGGACATGAGCGTTTGTGATCAGCAGGCCATCTCCGTTCACCAGAAATCCACTGCCGAGCGATACCGAATTTGTTTTGTCGTCGATGGCCACTACCAGCACCGTGCCGGCCTTGACGTGACCATAGATCTCTGCCTTGGTCGCGGCTCTCGCCGAAAGCGTGGTACAGATAAGGACAAAACCGACCACAAACAAGGCAATGGGAATCAGGGGGGATGATCCCGATTGAGAGGCCTTGAGCGATAAGAATCTCATCCTCTTTATTATCGGATTTACAGGAACCCAACTTTAGAGGGGACGAGAGTCCGCAGACCGTCGAATTATAACATTAGAAAAACTATATCAACATATTGACTTTATTATTATTTTATCATGTTTAGAAGTTGTATAAATCCTCCAGTAGCTACAACTGGTTGAAGAGCTGGAGTATCCAGACTTCTCTGGAATCCTTGGGGAGGACTTCGTTTTTGCGGTCAGCTCGCAGAGTTCCTAGAATAGATTTTCACCCTCGACAGATCCGAGGCCTGAAAGGCATTCGAGAGCGTTAGGCCAACGTACGATTTGTGCGGGCGATTCAAAAAGACGCTGGCCGAATTCGGTGTGTGCAAATTCCATTGTCCGGAATACTGCAGGCTGCCGGGCAGAACCACCGCGACATGACCATGGGGAGCGGAGGTGTAGACCGCGATGACGGGGGTGTTTAAATTGGCATACGTTTGAGCTCGCTCCAGGGCGATCTGACTGGATGCCGGTCCCAAGAGCGTCCATTGTTCAGGATGCGCGGCAACGTAGTGGGCAATTTCGTTCGCGCCGAGGAATTGTGCCGGGAGACCGGGAAATTCAAAATCCGCGATCCCGAATAACAGTTTCAATGCCTTCGCCAAAAACACGTTGCACGGGCTGCTCGCACCCAGTCGGTGGGAGCGCAAGAACTCCTGAAGTGTGCTTTCCGCATTGCCCCGCCATCGCCCGGCTGTGGTAATGGAACCGGCCATCCAGCCGTCAAGCTGTCCCTGGTATTCCAACAGAGGGTTTTCCGGAAAAGAGGAAATGTGACGGGTATCGATTTGACCTGAAGGAATTCGAGACACCGGACGTAGCAGATCCGCACGACCGGTTGAAGTGTCAATGAGAAACATGGCAACGAACAAGCCGAGTACGGTATTTCGCAAATGACTACCTTTGGGTGTTACCTGGGCTACCGGGAGGAATCAGCAAAGCAGATGCCACTAGAACGGCAAACCATGTTTTCGGCGGAAGGTGCGAAATCTCTAGGGTTCTCGTGCGCGCAGGCGTCGGCGAGCAAGAGCATTCGCGCTCGAGATGTGGAAAAAATCCCACTGCCAGTAGGTTCTTTGATTCAGGGCGGTCCTACACCTTGAGACCTGAGCCGGATGAAGGAAGGGACCTGATCCCAAAGCGCGGCGACGAGATTCGCTCGCTTCGGCATGTCGGGCACCGACCCGGTCGGGTAAAGCGTGCGCGGTCGCGGAAAATAAAGCCGCAGTGCAGGCATTCGGCCATTTCACGAACAAACCGACGTGTCCTGTCTCGTGTGAGGCTACGCGCAATATGGTTCAAATGGTCTTCCGCCTCTCGTTCCGGGATTGCGTAAAAATGAGCGAGGTCGCGGGCGGAATAGAGACCGCCGGTGAGCGTGTGGGTGATCTGCTGTCGAAGGGTTAGGGAAGGGGGCATTGGCATTCCCGGTTCGGGACCATAAAGTAGAAAATTCCGAGTGGTCCGTCAAGCCGGCCGTTTTTTTCTAGGCTTGCCGTGGCGCGAAGCACTTTGTTAAGCTCTGGCTCACCAAACCCAACCGAGGTGAACCATGGGAGAAGTGAATCCGGAGCCAACGACCAGAGAGGTCCAGGACGTCACGGCCATAAATGTCGATCCCGCCTTGGGGGAGCGCCTCTACAAGGCCGCGGTTATCCAGTCTCATCAAGGCACAACGGTCCGTGTGTTGTCGAAGACTCTCGCATCGGGAAAGATCGATGTCGTGCACTATGCCTGTGATCTCGATCCCGACGGCACGCCTCAGGGCAAACGACGCATTCATCGCATCACCGCCGTGGCACCGGAGCGATTTGACGCCGAACTTGCCACCATCCAAAAGAACTTAACGGGAAGCGGCGAGGCGATTCAAGGCGCGTGGATACATGACATGACTGGCATGCCGGACCTCATTGCCCAAAGTAACAGTCTTGAGGAATGGACCCGCAAAATGGCCGGAGAGATTAGAAAAACGCCATCAGCTTAAGGGACTATTCTAAAAGCTCAGGACCTGGGCGGAAGGGGTCCGAATTATCACGACCTCCAACCGTCGATACGCTTCGCGCAGCGTCGCTTCAACCGCTTCCGGGTGCTCACCCCGCGCGATGAGAAAGCCAAGGTAGCGAGTCCCTTCGGGAAGTGGAATCAATTCTTCCCCCGCCTGTGCCGTAATCACAAGCTCCTCCACGCCTGGCACCGCCAGCGCGTCCATCTGGCCACGAACTTCCTGGAGCACTCCTGATTTCCAAATCGGAAGCATCATCACCCCGGCAGGTCGCGGCGTCTCATTCAGCTCAGGAAGGGCCATGCGCAAGGCATGACGCAGAATGACCTCTTCCAGCGAAAGACCGGCCGCGAATCGCAGGGTACGCGAACATCGACCGCCGATGGACCGCGCCGCCAGCTCAATCATCCAGACCCCCGTCGCATTGACCCGCATTTCGCCGTGGACCGGGCCCTCGCGTAGCCCCAAGGCCTCAGCAGCGTGGGCGGCGCACTGTGCGATGTCTGCCTGAATGGCCAGGGGCAGCCTCGACGGCGTGATGTAGATCGTCTCTTCGAAGAATGGACCGTCCAGCGGATCGGGTTTGTCGAACAAAGCCAAGACCCGAAGCTTGCCATCCGTGAGGAGCCCTTCCAGCGCCACCTCACGTCCAGAGACGAAATCTTCAACCAGGAGGAGACGGCCTGAGTCATCGGCTGCGGCTGCCAGTCCTAATTTCCTGAGCAGCGCGAAAACCCGATGAAAGGCCGCCGTGAACTCGGCGGGAGTGTCAGCGCGAATGACGCCACAGCTCGCCGAGAGGACGGGTTTGACCACACAGGGGTACCGCAGCGTTTTCGCTATCGCAAGGGGGTCATCGTGCAGTGAGCAGACCGTGAATGAAGGCACCGGCACGCCGTGCTCGCGTAGCAGTTCGCGCATCCGATACTTGTTACGCGCGGCGGATACGGACTCCACGCTGTTGTGCGGAAGTCCCAGTGCGGCTGATAGGATGGCTGCGAGGATGGCGGTGTTGTCATCGACTCCAAGGATCGCCTGAATGGGATGCTCGGCTGCGTATCCGACGGCTGTCCGTACGCAGTCTGCAGCGTCACGAAAATTCAGCGTCAGCCGATCGTAGCCAGCTCCGTGATCGCGGTGGTCTTGATCTTCGCAACCCACCGTCACCCGCAGCTTGAGCCGGGCAGCCGCCTCGAGAAAACTTTCGGCGCGGTACGTGGTTCTGGGGAGGAGCAGGAGAATGCGAGACATTAGTTCGCGCGCGACTGGTGGAACTGTTCTAAGCGGCGATTGGCGTCGGTGATCAGGGCGAGCTTGCTGACGACTTCCGTGACATGGACGCCAGGGATCGCATAGTAGCCTTCGTCGTCTCCGAGGCCGGTGTAGACCCGGTTCCCAATGCACCCGAAGCTCGTGGCCGCCCGCCCGGACTGGAGCGCTTCTGGCAGGACCGAACAGGTGGGACGGCCCATCGTAGCGCCGCCGCTGGCGAGTCCCGCGCTCTGCGCCGCTTCTGCCAACAGCATCAGCTGCTTGACGTTTCCGCGGACCAATACCACATCCGGCTCGAAAGGCGCTCCAGTAAGCGGGGCATACAGCGCCACTCCAAAAGCACCCTGCCGGCGCGGGATCCGTGGAATTTCTTCCATGCTGATGTATTGCATCTGGACCATTGTCTGTACGAGCCCATTGAGTTGCTCAGCCACGTCAGCAGGAAGATCGATACCATGTGTATGGGCGCCGACGGGGCAGGTATAGTGGTCGCGCGCTTCGGTATAGAAGACTTCGCCATCGGCAGCCCGACGCCAATACCCGCAGCCGGCGGGAGCCGGGGAGTCGATCCGGCGCATCCCGGGCGGCGCAGACGCCCGGAAGGCGATCGCCACCGGCGGGAAACGGAGACCGAGGAGTTCTTGCATCTGCACGCCCTGTCCTTTGAGATCGGTCATGTCTGTTTTCCTCCTGATGGCCGCATCGCTCAGACGGGCCTGCTCGAATTCAAATCTTCCCGTGGCCCTTGGTATCCAGCGGGCGGAACTGTCCATCGGTGGGCTCCGCACAACAGAACCAGGGCTCCGTCATGCGCGGCGCTGGTTGCCTCCCGCGCACTCGACTAGAGATGGGTTCGCGGCGGTCGGCGATCTTATAGGAGAGCGCCCGGAGCCGGTCGAAGAGGGCTCCCGGATCTTCACCTTCTCGCGTTCCTTCTTGAACGGTTGTGGTCGCGAATTCATGGAGGCGATCCATGCGGACATCGGGATGGGACCAATGATACTGGAAATTGGGCTGATCCAGCTCGCCCAAGAATGTCCGGATGTCGCTCTGATCAAGAAGCGCTGAGCCGGGAGGGACCAACAGGCGGATGGTGTATTGCACG
>VBON01000005.1:0-5079 GCA_005877525.1 Nitrospirota bacterium | reverse complement strand
TCGTCCATGGGGTGAAGGCCACCAGGGACGGACGCAATGTGATTCCCACGGGACGTACGATGCGGAGAGCTTCGATCACGTCCACCCGCGTATGTCCCTTCTTCAGGCGATCCAGCACCGTATCGCTGAATGATTCCACCGCGGAAATCACGAACAGGCAGCCGAACCTCCGTAACTCAGGGAACAATGACCGCCTTTTGAGAATGTGCTCGATCTTCGCGGTAAAGTCGAATGTCAGATGCGGAAATTCCGCATGCATCGCGCGCAGGATCTTCATTGAGTGGCCCGGACCGTTCAGAAAGTCAGGATCTCCAAATGTGATATGGGTCGCGCCTTCCTCGACGAGGCAGCGAACATCGTCAAGCACGGCTGCTTCGGGCATCAGCACGAGCCGTCCTTCGTAGACGGGGACAATAGGGCAGTGAAGGCAGTGGTGCAAGCATCCCCGGCTGGCCTCGACGTATCCAACGAGGCGTTGCTCGCCGTCGTGCTCCAGTTTGGCGTAGCGGGCGAGAGGACCCAGTGTCCGACGATCGGGAAGAGGAATGACAGGGGCTGAGCGCCTGAAGGTCGGCTCGGCCTGGCGTCCTCGCGTGCTCACTCCCTCCAGATTCTCCATGGGGAAGCGGCCTTCTTCCAAGTTCTTCACCAGCACCCTGAGCGGGAGATTGTATTCTCCGCCGATCACCGAGTCCGCGACCTGCTGTAGCAGATAGGCTGCATTCAACGACGCATACAGGCCATAAAAGCAGATGTGACAACGGGGATTGAGTTCGCGGATCGACTCCGCGACCCTGACACCGAGGCGCAGAGCCGTATGCATTGGCACCGAGATGCCGGCAAACCGCGCGCGTCTGATGGCGTCGCTATCGAGAGCATCGACGGCGATATCCAGGCCGGCCGGCTGATACCCCGCCGCCTTGAAAAATCCCAACGGCTGAGCGAGGCCGAGCGGCTGGTGTCCCAGCTCATAACAAGAGATCAAGAGAATGGCGCCGCTGCCCTTGAGGGATAGAGGGACACTTTCTATTTCGGCCCGATAACCCATTGAGGCTCCCGTCTGGTGGTCATTGTACCGGAACTACTTCCCCAGCGTCTCCTCCGAATGTTGCTCACCAAACAATGGTCTGACGGTCTGCAAGTGAGCACTGGCGTGAGGCTCAAAGACTCTTGAGCGGCAGGGCAGGGTCGTGAAGCTGCGACTCTTTGCCAGTGAGATCTTTCTTTTGTCGGATCAGGCGCTGAAGAATGGGAAGATCTTTGGCACTGGCATTGACGGTGAAGTAGGCGGTCAGAACGTGCTGCTTCAGATACAGGACCATAAAGGATGCGTCCTCAAATCGCCCGCGCCTAAGAACCTGATCGTGCTCGCTCTCGTCGCCGGCGAACTCCAGATGAAGGTCGAAGATGTCCGACCAGACGTAGGTCAGGAGATCATAGGGTTTGCGGGCTGCTGCCATATTCTGTCCGGCCAGCTGCCCACAATATTCGGCATGGCCCCAATGCTCCACTCGCCGGCGCTTGCCGAACAGAGGATCCCAATAGCTGGCGACATCCCCGCCGGCATAAATGTCGGGATGGGAGGATTGAAGGTACTCGTCGACCACGATGCCGTCATCGATCTCAAGACCCGCTTCCTGGGCCAGTTCGATGTTCGGTACGATGCCCACACCAATGCAGACGAAATCGCAAGGCAGCTCCTTGCCGGATGTTGTTAACACACGGCTGGCCCGGCCATTGCCGCGGATCTCCTGAACGTGCTCCTTCGTATGGATCACGACTCCCTTTTTTTCGAAGTACGCTTGAATCGCGCCGGCCAGCGCGGCATCCGCAAAACGCGCCCAGATGTGGGGGCCGCTTTCGATCAGGGTGACCCCCACGCCGCGTTGCGTCAGTGAGGCCGCCAGTTCTAGCCCGATGAAGCCACCGCCGATCATCACCGAGCGCGTGCCTTCGCGGGCTTCGGCGGAAATCTGCGCGGCATCGTCGAGGGTGCGCAGATAGTGCACGCCCCCAAGTTGCCCGCCGGGCAGGTTGAGGCGCACCGGTCGGCCGCCGGTGGCGATGAAGGCCTTCTCAAACGTGATGGTCTCGCCGTCGTTCAACTCGGCGGTTTTATCTCCCGTATGAAGTCTGTGGATGGCGACTCCGGTGCGTTTTGAAATTCGCCGGTTCTGAAACTCTTGCTCGGAATCGAAGAACAACTGATCGCGCGGTTTTTCGCCGCGCATAAACTCTTTCGAGAGTGGAGGGCGATCGTAAGGGAGATAGGGTTCGGCGCCCACGAGAGTAATGGCGCCTTCCGCATCATGGTCGCGGAGTTCTTTTGCCGCCTGACTCGACGCCAGGCCGCCGCCGATTAGAAGATATTTGGTTTTCATCTTAGGCACCCGCCCTCTATTGCACCCGCCACCCTGGGTCGGCCAAGCACCGACCCCTTTCCCCTGGGCGCGCTTCGGTAGCCACGAGGTCTCGGCCAAGTGGCGTTAGAATAGACGCGCCGTTGTCCCGTAGGACGGCCGCTTTTCCCCATATTACACCCGCTCGATAGCGGTGAGCACGTAGCGGCAGTTCAGTCATCTCCCCCGTTAGCGGCATTTACTCCGAATCCGCTGGCCAGGAAACTGAGTTCAGGACAATCCTGAGCAAGGAGAAAGATATGCCTGGAAAAAATCACGTGCGTGGAGTCGGTACGAAAGAGCAACGCCAGTACGAACATATCAAGGAAAGTGCTGAGGCGTCCGGTCGCTATGGCCAGCGCGCCAAAGAAGTGGCCGCGCGGACTGTTATGAAACAACACAAACAGCACGGTCATAGAAAGGGTCAATAAGGTACGTTCATGCCGACGGCCCCGACCGAGGGGCTGTCGGCGGCTTTCGCGGAGACTCGCGGGATGGACTGCGAAGCTTTTGGGCCGCACGAAGATGACGAATCGCATCGGATTTGTTGCCACGGGCCTCATGCAAGAGGGCCAGGTTGTAATGGGCGTCTGAAAAACTCTTGTCCCGGCTAAGCGCATCCCGGTAGGCCTTCATAGCAGCCTCAGGCTGCCCTATCTCCTCCATCAAAACTCCCAGGTTGAAGTGAGGCAGCGCATCTTCCGGAGCGTGCTGAAGTGCCGCTCGATAGCAGGCTTCCGCGCGGTGAAATTGTCTAGCCTCCTGGTACAGGCGGCCGAGATTGATATGCGCCGCGGCACACTGTGGGTCGAGCTTCAGTGCTTCTTCATAAGCATGGCGTGCTTCCTGTGGAGACTGTCTCTCGAGTTCGGACGCCAGTTCAAACCAATCGTCTGCGGTCAAGCCCATCACTGGCGATGGAGGGATCACTTGCTTGAGAGAAAGCTGCCGAGTCATACGGCGTGGCTCGAAATCAAACAGAAATTGACCGGAGTCGGGCTGCCAACGCGCGGTGCCATCCCAGACGACGACCCGGCGCCCATCGGCATAGATGGTCACATTCCAGATCTGCTGATCCTCGGGAAGCTGGCGCTTCAGGGAATGCAACATCTTGCGGATACGGGCGATGGGGACCTGGGCATCCAGCAGGCCCTTGGTCGTCTTGAGCAGCAAAAGGTCCTGAAAGGTGAAGTGGCGCCCTCCTGATAATAGCGAGGCTCGCAGACAGGAGCGAAAGCGGGCACCGGAAACATCGAGGATCCTCGCCACCTCTCGGGTGGTGAAGTGCGTCCTCATTTCTTCAACGCGTTGGCCTTTCGAGATGGGAAAACGGCTTCCGCGCGGCGGGCTTTGATCGAAGGTTTCTTTTCCCTGGTCGCGCCCTTTGCAAGGCTCGCTTTGAGAGCCTCCATGAGATCCACGACCTCCGCCGGTTCGCGGCCGGTCTCGGCAATGGTGATCTCTTGACCCGCTGCTTTCTGGTTGACCACCTCGAGCACCCGTTGCCGATACTCGTCCTGGTACTGTTCAGGATTGAAGTCCTCGACCGACAGTTCGTCGATCAGACGAGTCGCGAGACCAAGTTCGGACTCCTTGATCGTAGCCGCTCCTTTGTCGATGTCACCGAAGTTCCGGATTTCGTCCGCAAAATACATGAGGTGTAACATCAGACCCTCCTGCGCGGGCCGGATCAGGACGAGATTTTCCTTTCCCCGCATCACCAACTTGGCGATAGCCACCCGGTTGGCTTTGGCCATCGCCTCCGTCAGAAGCCGGTAGGGTTTTTCGCCCCCTTTGTCAGGCCCCAAATAGTAGGTCTTCTCAAAATAGATCGGGTCCACCTTAGGTAATGGCACGAATTCTACGATATCAATGTTCCTCGAGGCCGCCTGCTCTAGCCCTTCGAGTTCGGCTTCCGTAAATTGCACGTACTGATTCTTTGCTAATTCATAGCCCCTCACCAGATCCTCTCTGCTAAGGACTAGATTACAGACCGGACAAATCTGCTGCTGCTTGATACGACTCCCGCACTTTGCGTGAATGAGATGAAATGATACGTTCTGAGAACTCGCGGCCGTGTACAGTTTGATGGGAATATTAACAAGGCCAAACGAGATTATTCCGCTTTGGAGAATCCGTGGCGCCATGGTGTTCACTCCTGGGTGAGTGACCATGCTACCAAAATAGCGCGCAATAGCGAACTAAACGAAAGTGGTAGGCCAAGCGGGCCCCGAGGGGAAGGACGTAACATAAACAACTCCAGTTACTTTGTTTAAGAGCTTCTTCTAAGAAATCACAGGCTCCGTATGGGCTCCTGCTACTTAGGAGTCATTTATGCGGAAGTAGTTTTCCGGGAGACTAGGATTATGGCTAGGATTATGGATTGGGAATCGTACGACGCCTGCGCCCCGGCCCAAGGCATCCGCTTTTCCTGTGGTCCGTCCAGCTTCCCCAGGGGCGTGCATATTCTCCTCGTCCTAACCGCCATACTCTCCTGTCAGACCGTCACTCAGGAAACATTACAGGAACATATCGAGGATGCTGCAATTACCTCTTCGGTAAAATCCAGGTTTATTGCGGATCAGTCATTGAATGCTGTCAACATCGAGACCGTCAGGAATCGGGTTTATTTGACAGGAGTGGTGCCGACCGTGAAAGAAAAGCAGCGAGCCCGCGAACT
>VBON01000234.1 GCA_005877525.1 Nitrospirota bacterium | reverse complement strand
GCTCAAACAGATAGCCCTGGGATTTCAACGTATCGAGAGCGCGCTCTACGGCTTTATTTTCGAACAGCAGGGCTTCACTGGACCAGCTGTCAAAGTTCAGCCCGAACAATGCCAGATCCGCCTTAATCGCCTTGAGCATTTCGCGATAGGCCCAGGCTGCGCACACATCTTGCAAGTTATCCGGCAAAAGCTCTTCCCCGTTCGCGCGGCGAGATGCCAGAAGCGCTTCCGCCACCTCCCCGATGTAGTCCCCCCGATACCCGTCCTCTGGAAACAGCGCCTCCTGACCTAAAAGCTGTCGGTAGCGGGCCTCAACCGATTCGGCCAAGAGCCTCATCTGACGACCGGCATCATTGATATAGTATTCGGCGGTCACGTCGTGGCCGGTTCGACGCAGCAGATTGACCAGCGCGCCGCCCAGTGCGGCCCCACGGCCGTGTCCCATGTGCAGCGGACCCGTCGGATTTGCACTCACATACTCCAGCAGCACGCGTTTTCCTTCACCAATGGTGGAGCTGCCGTAGCGCTCGCCCTGCGCTTCGATCTCGGCAAGCACCCGAAACCAGAGGTCCCGTTTGATGGTCAGATTGATGAAGCCGGGAGGCATGACCTCAATCCGCTCGAGGATCTGCGGATGAGAGCGTAGGCGCTGGGCGATGATCTCGGCGATCTCCCGGGGCGCCCGGCGCTCGGACGCGGAAAGATTCATCGCGATGGCAGTGGCGAGGTCGCCCCAGGCCTCTTTCTTCGGAGCGTCCAGAACCAGCGCCGGCTGTACGTTCAGCTTCAAGTCGCCGGTGGCCCGCGCCTCGTCCAGGGCCTCACGCAAAGTAGACAGCACGATTTCTCTCACGACCCCCGCCGACATCCATTAGGGCTCCACATGCAACGGCCCTCGAGTCTTCCCGAGGGCCGCTAAAATGCGTTGAACTCTAGCATACCGATAATCAGGTGGCAAGACTCGGCGAGACGCTCCGAACGGATGGCCGCACGGCATTGAGCACCAGTTCAGGCGGTGTCGAGAGACATATCCGTTCGCCGCATATTTGCTGCGTCTCTCGTGTCGCGCATCGGCACCCGAACTGCGATCGGAGCGGAACCAGTCTCTTCCCTCGGTATCCCCAAATCCCTGGGTCAGTCGGGCCGAACACCGCCACGGTTGGAAGACCCAAGGCCGTGGCCATCTGAGTGATGCCTGAATCGTTTCCTAAAAATCCTTTACAACAGGCTATAACAGCGAGCACCAGTGAGAGACTTGCCGCTTGCAGCCGAGGCAGGGCACTGGGAACCTGGCCGGCAACGGCACGAGTGGCTTCTGCGTCAGCCGGTCCCTCAATGAGCACCACCTTTAGGCCATCTTCCAGCAACCCCTGAATGACGGCGGCAACGTGGACGGCGGGCCAGCATTTGCTGAGCATGCCGCTCCCTGCATGCACAGCAACCACCCGATCAGTTTCGGGGTCGATGCCATGGTCCAAGAGCCACCGCGCTCCAGTCTGTCGGTCGGTCTCTGTTGGGCTCAGTCCGGTCTCAGGGAGCGACTCTAAAGGAAATAGATCCCTGAGCGTCTCTCGAAACCGCTCCGTCGCGTGTTGGTCGCTGCTTCTTTGGAGTCCTGGAGAGCGCACAATACGCTGGTGGATTCCCAGCGAATCCAGCGCGGCCTGCACGCTGCCGTCGTGATCTGCAGCCCATATAACAACCAGAGCAAACTGCTGATAGAACCTCACCGCCGACGCTGACATGCGCTCGTGGCCGGCAAGCAGATCCCGATAATCCGATCCTTCGATAGAACCCATGCTATCCACAACGGAACGGCCGGGCAAGACGTCGAGGAGCGAGGGATGCCCGATGAGATGGAGCCAGGCAGACCGATGGTGTTCTTTTAATGCCGCGAGGACCGGCAAGGCCAGGATCGTATCGCCCAGCGAGCCGGGGTGAACAACGAGAATTTGACTCACCCTTCGATCCATTTTCTGGCCCGGGCGAGATCTTCTGGAGTGTTGATGTTGAAAAATGATCGGAGATCAGGATCCACGCGCTCGAAGACCGACTGCGGGATGCGATGCACGCTGAGCTCAGGGATCGCGCACAGTTCCTGGACCTTCAGCCGCGAAGCGTCTACGAGTTTCTTAAGGTAGGGCAGGCAGGCTTTGGAATAGACGGCGTGCATCGGCTGGAGCTTGCCGTTGAGGTCGGGAATCACGATATCTGCCTTGCCGGCTTGCTCAAGGACAATCCTAATTGCCTCTATGGAGAGGGACGGCATGTCGACGGCGACCGCGAACACGCGATCGCTGCCGGCATGATGCAATCCCGTATACAATCCTCCCAGTGTTGCCTTTCCGGGAATCATATCTTCCACCACGCGGACTCCCAGCGACTGAAATGGCTCCTTCTCGTCTGCGACAATCACAATCTCATCGAAGAGGACCTTGTAAACGTCCAGGACCCGCTGCAAACAGCTCTTTCCCCCGAGTATTAGGAACCGCTTGTCCTGCCCGAGCCGCCGGCTCTTCCCACCCGCCATGATCAGCCCTGTCATTCCTGTCTCCAAACCGAGCTTGCTCGACCCGGAGCGCTCCGCTTGATGTGCGCGACGGGATAACCCCTCCAGGT
>VBON01000233.1 GCA_005877525.1 Nitrospirota bacterium | reverse complement strand
TGGTATCCCGGTCGCCGAGATTGAGGACACCAAATCCCTCCCGGAAGAAGAGGATAAAACCCTTGCCCCGTACGATCCGCTACGACGATATCTGGCGGAAGTCCGCAAGTATCCTTTTCTGTCACGAGAAGAAGAACTCCAACTCGTTCATGAGTTTCAAACGACCGGCAATCGTGAGGCAGCCATCAAGCTCATTCTTTCGAATTTACGGGTCGGGGTCTCGATCGCCAGGGAGTACCGGCAATCCGGAGCGGATGTCTTGGATCTCATCCAGGAAGGGAATGTCGGCCTGATGCAGGCAATCCGAAAATTTGATCCCTCAAAGGGCGTGCGCTTTTATTCCTATGCCGCCTGGTGGGTCCGTGCCTATATCCTCCGTTATCTCCTGAACAATTACCGTCTGGTGAAGATCGGAACGACCCAGGACCAGCGAAAACTCTTCTACAACCTGAACAAAGAGAAGCGTAACCTCGAGCGGCAAGGTTTTGTCACGGATTCCAAACTTCTTGCAGACCGCTTGCATGTTCGCGAGCGCGAAGTCGTCGAGATGGAACAGCGCCTCGGCAGTTGGGACGTTTCGTTGGATGCGCCCCTGGGTCCGGACAACCAGGAGACCCTGATGGAGGTCCTGCCGTCCCAGCACACTCCAGCCGATGAGCACCTCGCGGAGGAGCAGCTACGGGACCTGTTTCGGCAGAAGCTTGCTCTATTTGCGGCGACATTGGACGACCGCTACGCCGATATTCTGCGAAATCGCATCCTGTCAGAGAACCCTATGACCCTGGACGATATCGGGCGGAAATATAACATTTCCCGGGAGCGCGCCAGGCAGTTGGAGGAAAAAATCATCAAACGGTTGCGGGAGTATATGAAAAAAGAAGTCAAAGACTTTGACCTGCTGAAGCCGAGCCGGTGATCCTTGGCTCTCCGAGTTGAACGCCTACCTCAGGTTTTGTGTATCGTTGTCCGAAAAGCATAGAGAATGGCTGAACACTTTTATATTTCCACCGCGGGGAACAAATTGCGGATGGCTTTGAGCATAGTGGGCCTGATCTGCTTTAATTTGGCCACGGTCGTCGATGCGGCGGAACAGCATTTCTTCATCTCAATCCCCACGTTGACCGTCGCGACTGAGGATGACTCCCTCGTAGGAACGACCGGCATCTGGGCGATACAAATTGATCGCCTCAGTGAACCGATGGGGCTGGTCGTCCAGTTCAACGAGGGTTCAAGAGCATTTGGGCCATTTAAGGGAAGAGCGCTTGAACCGGATTCGAAGGAAGCGGCTCGAACAGCGGTCCTCGCAGCCTGTGGGCTTCTCGCGGAGGACCCACGGACATGGCGTGT
>VBON01000241.1 GCA_005877525.1 Nitrospirota bacterium | reverse complement strand
CTTCCTCCAAAAACCGATCGAGCCTGAACACCTGCTGCTGATCATCGGGAAGGCGCTCGAAACCCGTCAACTCGTGACCGAGAATTTAATCCTCAAGGAAGAACTGCAAAGCCGGGAGACGAAGCTCATCGGTCAAAGCCGGCTTCTCGTGGAAGCTCAGGAGCAGGCCAAGAAAGTCGCGGGCGGAACAACCACCGTCATCCTTCGCGGTGAGAGCGGGACGGGGAAGGAACTGTTCGCACGGTTGATTCACGTGTTGAGCCCGCGGAAGAATGGACCCTTCATCGCCATTAATTGCGCGGCAATCCCCAAAGATCTCTTGGAGAGCGAATTATTCGGGCATGAACGTGGGGCATTCACTGGCGCCGCCGCCCGCAAGATCGGAAAGTTCGAACTGGCGGATGAAGGCACAATCTTCCTGGATGAGATTGGGGACATGGAACTGGGCTTGCAAGGAAAAGTCTTGCGCGTGCTCGAAGGCGATCGCTTTATGCGGGTTGGAGGCACGACCAAGGTGAAGGCAGATGTACGCCTGATTGCCGCGACGAACAAGGATCTGGAAGCGGCGGTAGCGGCGCAGGCATTCCGGGCCGATCTTTTTTATCGGCTGAATGTATTCCCGATCATCATGCCTCCGCTCCGCGAGCGGCGCGACGATATTCCCTTATTGGTGGAGCACTTCCTTGGGGTGTATGCCCGAGAGCTGAAGAAGGACGTCAGGAGCGTCTCGCCGGAAGCGTTAAGCCTGATGATGCGCCTGCCCTGGACCGGCAATGTGCGTGAACTTCAAAATTGCATCGAGCGGGCCGTGATCCTTTGCGATGGCCGCGCGGTCAAGCCGGAACACTTAGGGGTCAGCCTGCGGATCCCCGTCGCTTCCGAGGAGCCCTCCCTCACCGATGGTCTGCAGGCGGTGAGCAGCGCAGCCTCCCGCGCCGCGGAAACCAAGTTGATTGAGCGGGTGTTGGGCGAGACCGGAGGGAACAAATCGCGGGCGGCGGAAATTCTGCAGGTCAGCTATAAGACATTGCTGACCAAGATCAAGGACTACGGCCTGGACCGTAATTAGCGACTGTCCGTCTGGCCGGTCGAACGGCTAGTCTCGCCCGGTGCACTGAAACGGGAAACGGTGCATGCCTTCAAGCCCTGCTGAAGCCAACCTCGTCGCCGATCCGTGGGTCACCTGCTTTCTGACCAGTATGGTGATTCGCTTTCTGGACGGCCTCCCGGCGGCGGCTGGCCAGGTCGATTATCAGCGGGTCATCGGTGTAGTGGAGGGTTTCGATCATATTCGCGAGCCCAAGAGATTCCTGCTCGATCCTAACAACTGGGTGCCGCATGCCGTCCTCCGTGAGTTAATCCAGCGCAGCGAGGTTGTCAGCGGCCAGAAGGATATCACATACCGCTCCGCCCTGGCCTATTTCGCTTCTACCGAAGGGCGGCGGCCGACGCTGATTGAGACGATCGCCAGATACCTCGATGACGTAGATGCGGTAGTCCGCTGCTCAAAGCTCTGGGCCACGGCGTACAGCAATTATCTGGAGATGCAAGCGTTCGCTCGCCGTGATGAGGCGAGAATTTTGTACATCCTCGTTCGCTTCCTGCCGCCCGTTGATCCGATGATCGGCAATAGCCTTTTGGTGAAGGGTAATATCGAGGGATTCTCGAAGCTCTATCCATTCGTAGACAGCGTGTCCTGCGAAGAGGAGTACTCTCAACTGACGCTCTCAACGATCCTCGCTGAATTCGGCGATCAGTATCTCCTTGTAGAGGAAAAGAGAAAAGGGGGCACTGAAAGATGGGTTATCAAGGAACGGAAGACCGGAGCGATCCTGGCATTTGCCCGTCCACAAACACTTGGCAAGGAGGCTGTAGAAGGATGGCAGAATGGACACGCTCTTGCCTGTGATCGTTCGGGTTCTGGAACTCCAGAGGGCCCATTCCTACGAATCGAGCGCGGCGGAGTACTGCGTCACGGCTCATTGGAATACACATTGCAGGAGGGAGCCATTTTCAACGCGCCCTATACGCGGTATCGGTTTTGTTGGCAAGAGCGGGCGGACCGCTCCTGCCAAGAAAATCCCAAAGAAGGTATGTCGAACCTGCTGTTCGAGCATCTCGTCGGCCTCCAGAGCACTCAGCGGCGAACGCTCAGCATCTTCATCCGCAACCGGGCGTTATTAGAAGAAAACGCCCAGCTGCGAGAGGAGCTCTTCGGGCGAACAGAAACCGGCGGCATGAGCGGTAAAAGCAGAGCATTCCAGGATTTGCTTGAGCTTGCCCGCGCCGTTGCGCTTACGGACGCCAGCGTGTTGTTGACCGGCGAGACGGGGACCGGCAAGGAGCGAACTGCGCGCCTCATTCATCAACTCAGTCCCAGGCGCGGAGGTCGGTTCTTGGGCGTGAATTGCGGGGCACTAGCTGAGAGTCTGCTGGAATCAGAGTTGTTTGGCCATGAGCGGGGAGCTTTTTCTGGAGCGATCGCGCAGAAGAAGGGAAAGTTCGAACAAGCGGATGGGGGCACGCTCTTTTTAGATGAGATCGGCGAGATCTCTCCTGCGATGCAGATCAAACTGCTTCGGGTACTGCAGGAACGAGAATTTCAGCGGGTCGGGGGACAACATGACATCAAAGTGGATGTGCGCATCATTGCCGCCACGAATCAGGATCTGTCTACGCTCGTCGCGGATCGCAAGTTTCGCCAAGATCTCTTCTACCGGCTGCATGTGTTTCCAATACGCCTGCCTGCGCTCCGCGAGCGCATAGAGGATATCCCTATTATTGCCGGGCAGATTATTGCGCGGCATGCGGCGGCTCAAAAAAAGAAGACGACGGGCCTACACCCCGAAGCCCTGGAGATCATGATGAAGTATCAATGG
>VBON01000240.1 GCA_005877525.1 Nitrospirota bacterium | reverse complement strand
GATAATCCGGGGCGGTCACATATTCATAGTAGGCCTCATCAAAGACGACGATGACGTCCGGAGGAACCGACCGAAGAAAAGCGGATACTTCCGCTGCCGTCACATAGGTGCCGGTCGGGTTATTCGGGTTGCAGATAAAGACCATTCGTGTCTTAGGGCTGACGGCTTTGGCCATGGCCGCGAGGTCGTGCCGGTACTCTTTTAACGGCACTAGAACCGGCGTGCCGTGGGCTGCGGTAACGTCAATCTTGTAAACGACGAAGCTGGGATCCGCGATCACTGCTTCGTCCCCCGGCTGCAAAAACGCTTTGGTGAGAAGCCCAATGATTTCATCCGAGCCGTTGCCGAGGATCACCTGCTCCGGCGTCACCTTCCAGTGCTCCGCCAAGGCGTGCCGAAGAGCATGGCCACCGCCATCCGGATAGCGGTGCAGGGAAGACGCGGTCCCCGCAAGGACGGCCAGGGCCCGGGGAGACGGCCCCCGTGGATTTTCATTGGACGCCAGTTTAATGGAACCCGTAATGCCCAGCTCGCGCTCCAATTCCTCAATTGGTTTTCCCGGAGAATATGGCGTGATGCCGGCGATATTGGGATTGATTCGAATAGCCATGATCGAGCTACGTATGCGCCGGATAAGATCCAAGGACCTTGAGGAACAGGCAGCGGGACTTGATCTCGGCCAGGGCCCGCTTCACGCGGTCCTCTTCGATATGACCTTCAAGATCGATGAAGAAAATATACTCCCACGCCTTTCGGCGCGAGGGACGGGATTCGATTTTGGTGAGATTGGTTCCGTGGGATGCGAACGGACGAAGCAAATCGTACAAGGCACCGACCTTGTCTTTGACGGACAGCATGACGGAGGTCTTGTCTTTGCCGGTGCGCTCCGGCGTCTTGGAGGACAGGATGAGGAAGCGCGTGTAGTTATTGATGTTGTCCTCAATGCGCGGTTTGAGAACCTTCAAAGCGTAGATCTGCCCGGCCAGTTCAGACGCGATGGCGGCGGCAGAGGGGTCCTCCGTGCAGATTTCGGCCGCCCGCGCCGTGCTGTGCACCTCGGCGAGCGGCACTTCCGGCATGTTTGTCTCGAGCCAGTGGCGGCACTGGGCAAGCGCATGGGGATGCGAATAGATCTTTTTCACCGCCTTCAGGGAGTCACTCTTGGACAACAAATGATGAGAGACTTCCTGGAGCACTTCCCCGTAAATCTGCAGATTGGAGTCGATAAACATGTCCAGGGTGTGGTTCACCACCCCTTCAGTTGAATTCTCGATCGGCACGACACCGAAGTCGGCCCGGCCTCGCTCCACCTCGTTGAATACGTCCTTGATTGAAGTCTGCGGGACGTATTGGGCCGATGAGCCGAATTTTCGGATACAGGCCAGATGCGTGAAAGTAGCGCGAGGGCCGAGATAGGCGACCTTGACCGGCCCTTCCAGCGCCAACGAACCGGACATGATCTCGCGGTAAACCGCTCGCAGAGCGTCGTTTGGAAACGGGCCCGGATTTACTTTGCAGAGCCGTTCCATGATTTCGGCTTCCCGGGCAGGAGTGTGGAGATTCGCCTGTGTATCGGATGCTTTTTTCAGCTTGCCGATTTTGATGACGTACTGGGCCCGTTCGTTGAGTAGGCGCACGATCTCGTCATCGATTTTGTCGATTTCTTTCCGAGGAGTCTGAAGCGATTGGTCTTTCATATTATTTCAGGAGGTTTGTAACTTTATCCGAGATTAGGCTAATTTTGCAAGCAATTTCAACGGGTCAGGGGCGCGTCTCGGCGCGCGTGGGCTGGGCGGGTGTAAACGTGAAAAGCCCTTAAACGGGACAGCCGAGGAGACCCTTAGCTACGCGAGGAGGTCTTTTTGTTTTCCGAAATGCTGAAACGCGAGACGGGTGGCAACACGACCACGGGAGGTCCGTTCCAGGTAGCCGGCCTGAATGAGGTACGGTTCGTACACGTCTTCGACAGTCCCCCGTTCTTCCCCAATCGCCGTCGCCAGGGATTCGACCCCAACGGGCCCTCCGCCGAATTTTTCAATGAGCGTCTGGAGGAGCAAGCGGTCCATGTCATCAAACCCGGCGCTGTCCACCCCGACCCAGGCGAGTGCCGCGTCGGCGACCTCACTGGTCACGGCACCGTCGCGTTTGACCTGCGCGAAGTCTCGCACGCGCCGGAGCAGGCGGTTGGCGATCCGGGGGGTGCCGCGGGAGCGTCGCGCGATTTCCGCGGCGCCGGAACCTTCCACCGGAATCTTAAGAATACCGGCGGACCTGAGAATAATGGCCTCTAATTCCTGAGGCGTATAGAAATCCA
>VBON01000239.1 GCA_005877525.1 Nitrospirota bacterium | reverse complement strand
GTTTGAGAGCCGAAGTGCCGCTCTTGCGCAATGCCGGAATCACAGAGCAAGTTGAGCGTCCGGTAAAGGGTGGCCAAGCCGATGTGCGGTTTGTGGCGGCTCAGTGTGCGGTACAGTTCTTCCGCCGTCACGTGCTCTTTCTCAAGAAACGTATCCAGGATGACCTCGCGCTGCTTCGTCACCTTCAGGCCATGCTTGGCCAGGTGGTCCTGCAGGCGCGCCCATTCCTTAGGATGTTTCATCCGCAGAGAGAGAAGTATTGTTAGTACTATATCCGAATTCATGAGTCAAGCGCGCCACCGCGGCACCCGGGTCTAGCGTTGACAAGGCTTGCAAGGCTGTGGTCATAATCTCCGGTGCGTTCTCCCGCCGATACGACCATCGACCGGCTTCTCTTGCTGTACCTGTTGAAGATGGCGATGTCGTTCGGCATCGACGGCGATGTCAAATTTCAGCAGCTCGTTTTTCTTTCTGAACTGCAGCTCTTCGGAAAACAGGCGACCGGCTTTCATTACCGTTTCTTCCGGTATGCGTATGGCGGTTATAGCAAGGAGCTCGCGGACGATTTCATAGGGCTGTGCGCAAAACAGTTCGCCCAGAAGCCGACCTTTGTGCTGACCCCCGCGGGAGAGACCGTTCTGAAGATCATTCCAGGGATCGCCAAGGAACGGACCGAGAACGAGACGGTACTGTCGATCATTCAAGACATCGTGAAAGCCTACGGCAAGTACGACAGTTCGAGCATCGTGCCTGAGGTAGAAAAGATCGAGCTGATGCTCCCGGAGAAAGCTGACGCGGATGTCGAGGGAGTCTCGCGGCAGGAGTCATTGCCACTCGGGCATGTCTCCTTCCATGCCGCTCTCCTGGTGCCCGAGCGTATCCAGACGCCCGTACACTTCGAGCTGAAACCGGACCTGCTGGCGGTGCTTCGGGATGTGCTCAAATGACGCCGACTGCGGTCATGGGGGCCGGCGCGTGGGGGACCGCGCTTGCATGGCTTCTAGCCAAGAAGGGCGAGCCCGTCCGGCTGTGGGCCTATGAGCCGGAAGTCGCCGCCCAGGTCAACGAGGCCCGCGAAAATTCGCGTTATCTCCCAGGCATCACATTGCCTCCGACGTTGAAAGCCTCCGCGTCGGTGACAGAGGTGCTCGAAGGCGTAGGGGCACTGATCTTTGTGGTGCCTTCCCACGTCGCGGCGGGGGTTATCGCGCAGATCGCCCCGCATCTGCCGGCGGGGATTCCGATCGTCAGTGCCACGAAGGGTCTCGACGAGAAACGCGCTCGGCCGATCTCCACCGTTATGGAAGAGCTGCTGCCAATCCCGCCAGGGTCGGTCTTTGCCCTGTCGGGACCAAGTTTTGCGGCGGAGGTCTGCCGGGACCTTCCGACTGCCGTGGTTCTGGCCGGTCCGTCCGGGCCTGAGGCATTGCTGCTGCAGCGCCTCCTCATGACGTCCGTCTTCCGGATCTATCTTGGCGGGGATCGCTTAGGTGTTGAACTCGGCGGCGCGCTGAAGAACGTCATCGCCGTGGCTGCAGGCATCGCAGACGGCCTGGGATTGGGCCACAACGCGCGGGCGGCGCTGATCACTCGTGGACTCGCCGAAATGGTGCGTCTGGGGCTGGCGATGGGGGCCGATCCTAGAACCTTTGCGGGGCTTTCGGGCATGGGAGATCTCGTTCTTACCTGTACGGGAGGGTTGAGCCGGAACCGAGCTGTAGGCGTTCAATTAGGAGAGGGCAAGAAGCTCGCCGCGATTCTGGCCAAGACCCACACGGTTGCGGAAGGAATCAACACCGCGCGTGTCGCGCTGGCCTTAGCGGAGCGGCATCGTGTCGAGATGCCCATCGTGCGCGAGGTGTGTGCGGTGCTGTTTGACGACAAGGAGCCTGCGCGGGCAGTCTCCGAACTGATGGAGCGGGCCGCCCGACATGAATTGGACCAGACATGACACTGGATCGCATCCGGCGCTTGCTGGAGGATGTGCAGAAAGGTCGGCTAGGTGTGGAGGCGGCTGTCCGCCATCTGAAGACTCTCCCGTATGAAGACATCGGCTTTGCCGCGGTAGATCACCATCGCCTGTTTCGCCAGGGCATGGCGGAGACCATCCTTTGCGAAGGGAAAACCCAGACGCAGGTTCTGGCAATCGCCACGCGCCTCCGGCGGCACAGGCATCCGGTGCTGGCCACGCGAGTGGATCCTGGAATCGCACGGGCGTTGTTGCGTCTCGACCGGGGAGCTCAGCATGATCCCATAGGGCGAACGGTCGTCCTGGACCCGCCCAAGGGATGGGGCGGGAAAGCCCGTCGGGCCGGCGGAGAGGTCTTGATCATTACCGCAGGAACGTCCGACATATCGGTTGCGGAAGAGGCGCGCGCAACGGCGCAAATACTCGGAAACACAGTGACGACCATGTATGACGTCGGTGTTGCCGGGTTGCATCGATTACTCGATCGGCACCGTGACCTGGAAAGCGCGCATGTGCTAATTGTGATAGCCGGGATGGATGGGGCATTGCCAAGCGTAGTGGGCGGATTGGTATCGCAGCCGGTGGTGGCCGTTCCTACCAGCCGGGGCTATGGCGCCAATTTCGGCGGCATTTCGGCTCTGCTGGCGATGTTGAACTCATGTGCGTCCGGCA
>VBON01000238.1 GCA_005877525.1 Nitrospirota bacterium | reverse complement strand
CGCACGATACCCAGTTCCTGGAGCTCTACAAGAAGTCGGATCTCTGCCTCGCCTGCCATACAATCGCGCCCGTCGCCGTTCCAGAAGCGGAAGCCGTAGGGAACTGGAAAGGGAGTAAAGCCGCGAAGGAAGGGAAGACCTGCCAGTCCTGCCACATGCCGCAGGGTTTCGGCGAGTCGGCGAATGAGGAAAAGAAACGAGACATCGCAGGCCATGAGTTCAATGGAAAGTCCCCGGCTCTGCGCCGGCAAGCCTTCGACCTTGACTATGAGACGGAGACTCAGGGGGATCAGACGAAGCTGACCGTGAAGGTGAAGAACCTGGTCCCTCATAACATTCCGACGACGCATCCCATATGGAACCAGATCTATTTACAAGTCGTTGTTAAAGGCCGCAACTTGACGGAGGCGTTCCGCGAGAAGCGGATCTACGGAAGAACCTTCGCGGACTCGAAAGGCAACAAGACCGTCCTAGATCACGAGGCCGTGAAGCTCTTGGAAGATACTACCTTGAAGACAGAGGAAACACGAATCGAGAAGTTCACCTTCCCGACGCCCTCGAACACCCCGTCCTTCGACGTCGAGATCTCCATGCATTACGCCACGCCGGGCGAGCGCTGGCCGGAGAGCTTTGCCAAACGGGTGGCGTTTTTTTCGCCGACCAAGTACTCCGACCCGGTCTTTAAGACATCCGAGATCACCAAGCGTTGCGGCAATACGCGCCTGGCGGAGGGGAAGCTGAAAAAGCTGCCCTGTCCATAATATCGTTAAACGTGGATCGGTAATCGTTAAACGACAATTCCGAGTCGTTTAACGTGTAACGTTTAACGAATTGACGTGGTTTCTACTCGAAGACGATCGTGGAGCTGGGTGACTTCGTGCGGAAGATCTGAATGGCGGCATAAATGTTCTTCGCCGGCTGATTCAGGACGAGCTCGGAATTGGTGATGTGGGTATCGATCAGCTCGAAAGGGCCGCCGCTGTAATACAGCCGGCAGTGCTCTAACTGACAGTTTCTGTACACGTGATTGTCCAGCACCAAGTCTTCCTTGGTAAAGGACTTCTGATCGATGACAATGTACTGTGGCTCGACCGGCATTCTCGACACCCTCAACGTTTCTCACTATAGCAGGTCGCTGGCGCTGCGGCAAGTCGCAAGCGCGATTCACCGCGTCAGTCGCGGCCTGTCGATGCGCTGTGTCCCCCCAAAATCATTATAAGGAATCTTCTTGACGGGAGCGCGTGCTCCCCTGCTTCTGCCGTTAAATGCTTGAACAGGGGCGCCTGCCCATATAGAATGAGCGGCCATTTCGACGTAGACAGGATCGGAGTCGAATTTTTCAAGGCCGGCGTGTAAGGTGTTGCGACAAAAAGCGATCGAGTCTGCGAATATTCGACTCTGATCGCATTCAAAGGAGATCATCTGCATGAATTCTTCCGCGGGAATCGTGTTGTTTGCCGTCATCACTGCTCTGATCGGCATTGCGTACGGCGCGTATCTGATTCGCTGGATCATGGCGCTCGATGAGGGCACCGACAAAATGAAAACCATCGCAAAAGCGATTCAGGAAGGCGCGAAGGCCTATCTGAACCGGCAATACCGGACCGTCGCGTATGTGGCCGTCGTCCTATTTGTGATCCTATGGGCCGCTGGCCTCTGGTCAGATAAGTTCGGGTTCGTCACGGCGATTGGATTTCTCATCGGAGCGGTAGCCTCCGCAACTGCCGGCTATGTCGGCATGGTCGTCGCTGTCCGCGCGAATGTGCGCACGGCCCAGGCGGCCCACGGAGGTCTGAACGCCGCGTTGCAGGTGGCATTTAAGGGCGGAGCGGTGACGGGACTGCTGCTCATCGGTCTCGGGTTGTTCGCGGTCGCCGTCTTCTATTATGTCGCTTCCAATGCCGTCGGCACCGAAAAAGCGATACATGCTCTATTGTCCTTGGGATTCGGTGGCAGCCTGATTTCGGTCTTCGCCCGCGTCGGCGGCGGCATCTTTACGAAGGCAGCGGACGTCGGGGCCGATCTGGTGGGGAAAGTAGAGGCCGGAATTCCGGAGGATGATCCCAGAAATCCCGCGGTCATCGCGGACAACGTCGGCGACAACGTCGGCGACTGTGCGGGCATGGCAGCGGATCTCTTTGAAACCTATGCGGTCACGACGGTAGCGGCCATGGTGCTGGGCTTCACGCTGTTTAAGGGCATCCCGGAGCCGCTGCTGTACCCTTTGCTGTTGGGCGGCATCACCATCCTCGCGACCATCATCGGTATCTGGTTCGTTCGAGTCGGCCCGAGCGGGAACATCATGGGAGCGTTGTACAAAGGATTGTTTTGTGCGGGCGGGGTGGCCGCCGTGGCCTTTTATCCCGCTACCATGTGGCTGATGGACGGGATCGGCGGCGTTAGCGGGAGCGCCTACTATATCGCGGCCTTGATCGGCCTTGCGGTCACGCTCGCGCTGGTTTTCATCACCGATTATTACACGTCCAAAAGCTTTCGCCCCGTCAAGGATATTGCGAAAGCCAGCGAGACGGGGCATGCCACCAATGTCATCGCGGGCTTGGCGGTGGGCATGCAGGCGACGGCCTGGCCCGTTGTGGTCATTGGCGCGGCCATTCTCGCAAGTTTCTACGTCGCGGGCGGGATGGCTCAAGCCGGGCTTTACGGCGTGGCCGTTGCTGCGGTCTCCATGCTTTCAATGGCAGGGATTGTAGTGGCCATCGATGCCTTCGGCCCGATTACCGACAATG
>VBON01000261.1 GCA_005877525.1 Nitrospirota bacterium | reverse complement strand
GCTCGGGGTCTGTTATTGGCCGTTCGGGAAATGGAACGGCGGTACAAAGTGATGGCTGAACGCGGCGCGCGGAATATCGAAACCTACAATCGGACGGTGGCCGACGTTCAAGGGGTGCTGCCTTTCCAGCCGGAGAACGCTATGGCCGAGCCACCCCTCTATCTCTCGGAAGAAGAGCGGCTGTCGGCAGGAGAGACCACCGCGGCTGCCGGGCCTGATCCCCAGACTCCGCCGGCGCCGCTGCCATATCTGGTGATCGTTATTGATGAGTTGGCGGACCTGATGATGGTGGCGGCAAAAGAGGTTGAAGATTCAATCGCCCGGTTGGCGCAAATGGCCAGGGCGGCTGGAATTCATTTGATCCTCGCTACGCAGCGTCCCTCTGTCGACGTCATCACCGGCATCATCAAGGCCAATTTCCCAGCCCGAATCGCCTTTCAGGTAGCATCCAAAACTGATTCCCGCACGATCCTCGATCAAAATGGAGCGGATCAACTGCTTGGCCGCGGGGACATGCTGTACTTGGCCACCGGCGCCGGGAAATTGACCAGGGTTCACGGTGCGTTCGTACCCGACGCGGATCTGAAGAAGGTGGTAGAGTTTATCAAAGACCAGAGCTCTCCGGCCTATGCTGAGGAGCCGGTTGCATATGGTCTGGAAGGAAGCGCCGAGGAAGCCGGTCACGATGACATGTACGAAAAGGCAAAGGACGTGGTCATGACGACAGGACAGGCCTCCGCGTCTTTCCTGCAGCGTCGCCTTCGCATCGGATACCCCCGCGCCGCACGGCTGGTCGAAATGATGGAACAGGAGGGCATTGTCAGTGTCCCCAGCCGCGATGGGCGCCGCGAAGTGTTGATAAAGCGGGTGGGGATGGATGAAGGTCGGTCATGAGCCTGATGAGAATGACAGGCCTGGCGATAGGTCTCCTTTTCTGCTGCTCGATGGCGGACGCGGCAGACCAGGATCAGGTCAAAGAGATTGTCAATAAAGTGGAAACCCGTTACCGGAAAATGACCGACCTCACGGCGGACTTTAACCAAAGCACGACGGTGAAAGGGTTTGCAACTGCGCTCCAATCGTCGGGACGGATCTATCTCAAGCGCCCCGGCAAGCTCCGCTGGGACTATTTGGAGCCCAACCTCGAGCAAATCTTTGTCAACAATGATCAGGTCCAGTTCTACGTGCCGGAGCACAAGCAGGTCTTAACCGGGCAGCTGTCGAAGATGGCCGACTCCCAGGCCCCATTGCAACTACTTCAAGGAGCCGGCCGCCTCGACAAACATTACTCGGTGGCCGCCGCTCCGGACGGGGCGAAAGGGAGCGGCCGGTTACCGCTCTTAGTGTTGACGCCGTTAGAAGGCGGCCCGGATCAGCCGCAAATCACGGTGGAGGTAGACCCTGACAACTACTTTCTGCGCCGGATCGAGCTCCATGATATGAACGGCAGCGTGTCCAATTTTCTGTTCAGTAAAATACGGACCAACACCGGCTTGAAAGATGCTGTGTTCGGATTCTCGGTGCCTCAGGATGTTGAGGTCGTCCCCGCTCCTACACTCAGCGGCCCATGAACGCGGGTTGCCTTTCCGACTGATACAGTCCACGTAAGATAGCCATGCCGTGGACTGTCAAATGGATTGCAGCGATTGTCGGCACTTTCGTGTTATTGGTCATTGCCGACCGGCTCTGGTACGTCCATGAGATGAAAACCATGGCCAACTCGCTCGGTCTGGAATGGTCCCAGATCGAGCGGCGCGGAAGCTTTCCCTTCGAGTATTATAAGAAAGTCGTGCATTACGGGATGACCCGCGCGGACGTTCAGAACCGCATGGCGGGCTATTCGAGCGTGGACGAGAAACAGTATGGCCCTTATCTGTACGAAACCTATTACTACCGATTCGGAGTCCTTAGCCGCCACGGCGTGCGCATCGAGTATGACCAGTTTGGGCGCGTACGCAAGGTAGATGACGCGCCGCCCGTGCCCCCGCGTGATTTATCCAAGTAATACTTAGTTAAACTAGATTAAATGGCATGCAACCTTGACAATTACCCGAAAGGCTTTAGAATGTTAAGCAGTAACTGAGAAATACGTAAGAAACCTGCTTAGGATTTCAGGTGGCATGCTTTCAAATCTAAATGCCAAGGGCCGGATCTGGATTCTGCTCATTGCGTGGATCCTATTTACCGGACTTTGTGTGGTCGACATGTTTGATTTGTCAGACGACATTGTATTGCCGACCGCGCTTGGACAATTGGCGGTCGCTCCCGCGTCTACAGACGATCCGAAACCGCACGTCTTCGTCCTTAAGGTCTTCCCTTATGGGGGCGAGTTTGATCCGCTGTCGCTGACGGGTGATCGTGATGGCTCGCCCTGGTTCTCAATGCCATTTACTCATCGCGATACGCCTCTCTATCAACGTCACTCCGTTTACCGCATCTGATCTGATCTCCTCGCCGGGTAAGGATCCGGTGTGAACAATTGTTTCCAGCGATTCGCGACCACTTATTCTACTATCGCTATCATTTTTAGGAGTCGCATGATCGGTTTCTCCAATACTGGTGATACAGCACTGCGCGCTTGGTTTTGCTGTGCGGCGATCGGGACGGGGCTGCTGTGCGGCGCGGCCTTGGGCGCGGAGCCTGTGCCCCAGCCACCAGCCAGCGCCGGCGCCCTCAGCCTGACCGTGGACGAGGCGACAGCGCTCTTTCTCAAACAGAATCTGGATCTTTTGATCGCCCAGTACGGAATCGAGTCGGCCAGGGGTTTGGAAGTCACCGCCCGGCTCTTTCCCAATCCTATCTTGAGCCTCGACGCCTCCACATCCACGACGCGGCCTGTTGACCGGACCGGGTCTTTGAGTGCCCGCGTCGACCAGCTCTT
>VBON01000260.1 GCA_005877525.1 Nitrospirota bacterium | reverse complement strand
CGGATGCGAGGCGAGCTTTGCAATATTGGTAATCGCCGAGTCCGCGACCACCACTTTCGCCCCATACACTCGCAGCGCTTCCTTGACGCGAAGTCCAGTGATCGGATTGGTCTCGGTAATATCGGTCCCGATGAGGAGCAAGGTCTTGGCCTTCGAGATTTCCGCATAGTTGTTCATCATCCGTCCGACGCCTGCTGCATGCTGCATCGCGCGGGTGAAATTTACATATCCGTACCGAGCGCTGCTGTCCACCTGATTCGTGCCGATGGCGGCGCGCATGAGCTTTTGGAACAGATACTGCTGCTCGTTGGTGCACCGGGCGGTGATCAACCCGGCGATGGCGTTGGGCCCATGCTCGGCCTTGATCGCGGCCAGTCGGTCCTTGACGAGATGGATCGCCTCATACCAGGGCTGAGGAACAAGGCCCTCCTCAGTCCGTACGAGTGGCGTGCTCAGCCGCTCTTTGCTGTCGATATACTGAAACCCGAATCGCCCGAGCACGCAGAGGCCGCCATGGCCCTCCACGGTGTCCGCGCGGTCGCCCCATTTGTTTTTCCATGAGAGCGGCGAGGTGACGCGCTGGACGTCACGCCCGCTCGTCTCGATCTGCATCTGGCAACCGTCCGCGCAGTAGCCGCACGTGGTGGTGGTCTTCTTCAACTGCCATGGCTTGTAGATGTACTTCGAGTACTTGTTGGTGATGGCCCCCACCGGACAGACCGCTAGGCAGTCGCCGCAGAACTCGCATTCGAGGGCATTATCTCCCTTGGCCACCACATGCGTGCTGCCTTCCTTCTTGAAGAACTGCAAGGCATCGATCATCTGTACGTCCTTGCAGATGTTGATGCACTCGCC
>VBON01000259.1 GCA_005877525.1 Nitrospirota bacterium | reverse complement strand
TCGGGGGCCAGAACCCCTGGGGCAAAAGCTTCTACGAATGATGATTTAATTAATTTTTTTTACTCATATACTATTGTGTAGGTTTACTGTATACTAATTATATACATAGGAGAACGATAGTTGACTGAGTAGTGGTCTATGGCCTAGTCAGATCAGAATGGAGGGCGCCATGGAATCCCGAAAGGCTGTCAGCAATTTCAAGTCATCCTGCAAGGCCCTGGTAGATACGATTCCGCCTGGGCACCACCTGACCGATGCGCAAGAATCGATCGTCCTGTCCAATCTCCAGGTCGTTGAGTCAGCGATCCGGTTCAGCCACATACAACAAAGCATAGCCGTTTACGATCCGAACACCACCGGCACTAAACACCATCCCCGCTCTACGAGACGCTTGAAGATGGAAGTGAGGGTGCGGTGGAAGTGTTTCTGCACTACACTCCGGGAGTCCTGCCAGTTCTGTCGAGGCAGCGGCCATATCGACCGCTGGATACCTGTCGGTTTGCTGAAGTTTGTCAAGAATAGGACCTATTTGATTCTGGCTCGACGCGATGTGAAAACACTGTCGTAGGAGAGAGTTTGCTTGAAATCTCTATCTGAGAAAGAGACGACCGTGAAGGACAAATCTGATCAGTACTCTAAAGAGACCCAGCGTCTCGCAGAACAGAGGGCCGGGCAGGGCATCCTCCTGATGACAGCTCGTGGGCGGATTCTTTTGATCGACAGCCGTGCTGCCGAGCTGTGCCAGCAGATGCGAGTTGCGGCAGGAGATCAAGGAAGAACATTACCGCTGCCCATTCTCAAAATCGTGAACGAAATTGCGCAATCGCTGGACTCACGGAGTGATCTCAAGGATTGGGAAGCATTTAGCCTAAGGCATGTGATCGACGGCCAGGAGGGGCGCATCTTGGTGACCGGAATAGGCTTGCCCGCGCGAGGTCACGCGGCTGAACGAAGGATTCTCGTGACCCTCGATGTGATCATGACCCGGATATCCCTCAAGAGACTGGAGGCATTTCACCTCAGTCCCAGAGAGACGGCCACGGTACAAGGGCTTTTCAAGGGTTCGACCAATAAGGAAATCGCCCAGGCCATGGGCATCTCGACACAGACCGCGAAAGAACACATCAAGCATATTATGGGAAAAACGAAGACCAGCACACGCACCGGAATTATCATGGCGATCGCGGGTCCCCATGAATGATCATTCCCCAATCAATTGCGGAACCGCTTCCTGAGTCTAAACCCGGCCACGGTATGCCAGACCCGCGGCATATCTAATCAGCGTTTCCAGCTCCCGTAGGCTTATCGAAGCCGCTTCAGCAATTTCTCGGCATCCTTCCGGTCGGTGACCCGCAAAATGACGACTTCGGTCCCGCAAATTCTGTAGTACGCCGTCCGCGGCGCGACCCGCTCGAGGGGGAGCTACTTTTTCCGATATACCTCCCGCCGATGGCCAATCTTGACGATCTCAACGGTTCGCCCTTCGTCATCGACCGCATATACAATGCGGTAGTCTCCCTGGCGGATACGATATCGTTCTTGACCGGTGATCTTTTCGTTGCCGTGAGGGCGTGGATCCCCGGCCAATGCTCGGATCCGATCCACGACGCGACGCAAGTCCTCTTTCGGCAGAGCACGCAACTCACGCTCCGCTGACTTTTTGATGACGACGCTATAGGAGGCCGTCACGCTTCAGGTCCTGGAGCACTTTCTCAAATGGACGTGAGCGTTCTTTGGCGCGCTTTTCAAAGGCCTCCAAATCCAAGGCGTCTTCGCGAAGCGCTTCAATCACGGCGCCGTTTATAAGGTCCGATACGGAACGGTCGGTCGTCGCGGCCTTTACCTTCAACGCCCGGTAGACCTGCGGCCTGAGATAGACCGTGGTTCGTGTTTCCCCTGCCATGGCACTCTCCTTTTTGATGACGTTAAAGCATCATAGCATCTTAACGTCAAACTAGCTAGGAACAAAGTGGGGCGTGCTTACCCCTTAGGAGAGGCTTCCGGTTTCGGTTGATACCGTGAAGTATCGACCGAGACCGCTACCCAGTTAGTTCGGAGACGAACCTTTCTTGCGGTTGGCGCCTAGTGAGCCTCTTTTTCACCCGCCCACCCCGGACGCGCCAAGACGCGTCCCTTTCCTCATGGCGAAGCGCAACGCGACTTGCTTGCCCTTGGCGGAGCGTAGCTGCAACGGCGTTTCGACCCTTTGCTAATTGAAGTGGGTGGCGCGGAGCCGGGCGCCCAGATGAGCCAAGGCGCCTACAGGCGAGTCTGCGGGGCTGCAACGCCGAAAGGCGCCGCTCAGAAGGACTGCTCCGCGCCAGGACCCACGTTCTGATACACTACCTTGCTATAATCGGAGCCATCCATGCGGGAAGAACGCGTGCCTTACTATTATTCGGTGCTCGAACTCTCCCCCACCGCCACGAGCGCTGACATCAAGAAAGCCTGGCTTGAACAAGTGCAGGTCTGGCATCCAGATCGCTTTAACCGATCCTCCAACCTGCACCGTAA
>VBON01000258.1:6092-6592 GCA_005877525.1 Nitrospirota bacterium | reverse complement strand
CGATGAGCAGCTCAAGGTATCTTTGCGGCTGCCGGCGACATTGCGCAAGGCTCGGGTGCTTTTTGAGTTCGAAGCCGCAGGCTCGCATTACCTCGAACAGGCGCAGAATCGATTCCGGCAAGGAACCCCGTCGTTGACGCTGCACGAGAAAATTCGTCTCCGGTCAGACGCCCTGCATTGGCTGGGAAAGGCCGAAGACCACAGGGAGCAGCCCGGTATGGCTCAGTATCTCTTCTCCATCTATCTCGACGAGTGCATCAACGCATTCTATTATCTTCGGGGCTTCTGGCTTCCTTCAGCGAAAGAAAGTCTGCGGTTCCTCGGCCAGCGAGATCCGACACTCGGAGATCTCCTTCAGCAAGCGTTGGTGGCACCGGAGCTCCCACTTCGATTAGAGCTCGGCTGGAGGATCGCGGAGCACCTCTTCAAAGAGATTCCTTCCCCCGCCCGGATCGATTAGCGACCGTCACGCTTTGAAAGCAAGCGCTCGAACACCTGCT
>VBON01000258.1:0-6080 GCA_005877525.1 Nitrospirota bacterium | reverse complement strand
CCTGCCACGGTGAGATGGAGGCCATCATTGGAATAGGGCTGAGCGAGTCGACCGATGGTGGGTTCTGCCGTGGCAGTAAAGAGATCCACCCAAGGAATCGAGTTCTTATCGCAGTACTCCGCGATCAAAGCATTTACTTCGTACCGACCGGGTATATAGCTATCGTCCCCCCGGATCGATGGGACCGTGACAGCCGCAACGTAAATGCCGCTTTCAAGCGCCTCTTGATACATGGTTCGCAGATTCCGGAAGATCTCGCCGGCAGAGATGTGCCAACCCAGGTCGTTCGTGCCGCCAAGTATGACCGTCGACCAAGGTTTCTGCGCAATCACATCACGGGGAAACCGACGCGCCATGTCGCCCGTCAACTCTCCGCACACCCCGCTGACCTTCACGACCGCCCGCTCCCCGAGACAGTCCTGGAGAAAGCCGCCGTATGGGGCGTCCTCGGCGAGCGGATCTTCGCGCGTGGGAGAACGAAACCCGGCTGTTAAGCTGTCGCCGAAACAGATGATCGAAGGCGGCTGGGACGGCATGTAGCTATCGAGGCAAGGGGGCACACGAAGGACCGTTACTGGACCTCTTGTCCGGGAGATGCCATCTGCGACGTGACCACGCCGGCGAAATTCACGCCGATAATCATGCGATAGCCCGTCTTCTCAGACAAGGTTCCCGCATGACGTTCGATCGTTTCGGGCCCGTAACCAAAGCGCACCACGACGTCGGTCATATCGGCTCCCCGGCGGAGCTTTAATATCTGGGATTTTCCTTTGGGAATGGTACCCAGTGGATGCGGGGTGGACCAGACCACGACGCCGACGTTCTGGATGTCCTGATCCGAATTGTTTTGCACCGTAACCACCGAGTCGGACTTCTTCCAGAACTGGTAATCAAGCGGAATAAGGTCGCGGTTTGACCAGGCCAATAATCCTAATAGGGCTGCGATCGCCAAAGCTTTCATTAAAACCTCATCATGCCGGCAGGCGCCGGCTATAAGTGTTTCTCTATAGTATATGTTCTCCTCCCGGACAGCAAGTTTTCTCTTGCTCCTGCTTATGACAACTCAGGACAACCCGGTTATTGCTGGTAGGTGATAATGGTATTTATACTTAGTATTTGTCGAATGTACGGACCCGGCCATCACCGCAGTCGATTTCCATCACAACGTCATCACGCACGTTGACGACAGCGCGAATCGGGCGAGGGGCGAATAGCGCGCTTTGGAAGGACAGGACAAGGCGAGTCCTCGCGGGATTCATTTCGCGAGCGTTCGGAGCCCCCAGAGATTGCACAAGATCGGATCGCCGACCACCTGGTTCGATCTCCCCGCAATGCCTGAGATTGGCCACCCCTTGCCGGTCAAGACGATAGACCCACGCGCCGGCAATCACCACAACGATAAGAGCCGCTGCCACTATAGAAATCTGCGAACGGGTGAGGCCTCCCCAAATCATGGCTGCCTGACGGCGCGCAGATAGAGCCAGACACCCACGGCACCCCAGACCGCCAGGCCCGGCCACCCTCCCCACGGAGGAATGTCGAAGATCATCAAGGGATCAGGACTCACGGAAGGCCACAGGCCGCTGAGGGCGATGGGGACCGCGAGTGCTATCCCCATTAAGGCTTCCCCAGTGACTAAGCCGGCAGCACAGAGCAGGCCCGCTTGGCTCTCCAGCCCCGGATGCGCCTTCTCTTTTCGTTTGACGAGACCCGCGACGAGGCCACCCGCCAAAATTGCGGCGCTGAGTCTTATCGGCAGGTAGGCTCCGAGAGCAAACGCCAGAACCGGGATGCGAAAAGCGTTTCCAGCCTGTTCTTGACGGCGGTTCCACGCTATCACCAAGACAGCGATTACCGCGCCTAGCGCGATCATTCCCCATGGCAGCGTCCCTCCGAACACCCCGTTTGCAAGGCTGGCCATCAGCGTAGCCTGCGGCGCGGTCAACGGATGCGGGTGTTCTACCGTGAGCTCGCCCAATCCGTATTTCCTCTGAAGCAGTGTCAGCACGGGCGCAATGACGAGTGCCCCTGTTGCCACTCCCACGACCTGCATGACCTGCTGCTTCCAAGGGGTCGCGCCGACGATGTGGCCGGTCTTAAGGTCCTGCAGATTGTCGCCTCCCATCGCTGCCGCACAGCAGACGACCGCTCCTGTCATGGCTGCCCATTACCAGCATCAGTAAACCCGCTGAAAGAGCAACGGTGGCAATCGTCACCCCTGACACCGGATTGCTTGAACTACCGACGATGCCGGCCATGTAGCCGGCTACGGCCGAAAACACAAAGCTGGTCGCTGCCATGATCAACGTCATCATGAGGGCAATCCCGAGATTCCCGATTGCCTGGTTATAGAGAACAAGCATCGCGATGAGCGTCAGCACGAAGGGCACGATCACCCACGGGAGCGGCGCATCGCGCTCCGTTCTCGGAAGCGACGTCCGTGCTGACCACGGCGATGTCAAGACCGGGAACGGGCGTGTCTCGTCGCGCCCGGGGAGGGAGGGTGTAATATTTGGCGCGGGAAACCCCATCGAGCGGCGCAACCCATGCCAGATGGTCCCCCGAAGCTGAATCAGCGTCCACAGACCTCCGACCAGCATAGCGCCGATCCCGACGAACCGAATGCGACTGCTCCACAAAGCTTTTGCGGCGTCCGCTGCCGACAGGTTCTCCGGAGTTCCCAGCTCCATACATGGGAATCAAGAGCAACGTGGCCAGTGCCCCGCCAAGAAAGACGACAACGGCTGCTTCACGACCGATAATAAATCCCACCGCAAGAAGTGCGGTGGAAAGATTCACACCTCCATAGATCACCGATCGGCCGATACGCCATCCCCCTTCCAGAGCTTCCGACCAGAGACGCAAGCCGCTCTCCCCAAGTTTAACGGCCCCACCCAGGAGCGCCGCTTCCAAGAGCAGTTTGAGGCCCTGTTTTGGATCATGCCTGGATGCGGAGGTTCCCGCGATCGTCTCGGCCTGCGCGGGAGAGCCCACTTTGAGCACTTCGGCCGTGGCGACTCCTTCCGGATAGCGTAGCCGCGCGTCCACGATCAACGCCCGGCGCAACGGAATCGTGAAGAGGACACCCAGGAGCCCTCCCACCATGCTGATACTGACGGTTTGCCAGTAATCAAAAATGCTCCAGTAGCCGATCAGCAACAAGGCTGGGATCGTGAAGATCACGCCTGCGGCTACCGCCTCACCGGAGGACGCGGCCGTCTGGACGATGTTGTTCTCTAGAATGTTCGAGCGGGGAAACAACCGGAGTACAGCCATCGACACGACCGCCGCAGGAATCGAGGCGGAGACGGTCATGCCGGCGAATAGGCCCAAATAGGCATTGGCGGCCGCCAGTACGGCCGCCAAAATGACGGAGAGCGCCACGGCCTTGATGGTAATCTCTGGGAGAACAGTCTCAGGTGGAATGACCGGGGCATCGGGAGCTTTCATTGCAACGTGGCTTCCGGCCACCAGGACTTGTCGGATGGCATCCCTGTCACAGCCGGAACTGCGCGAACACTGCGCGAACGTTCACCGTGAGGTCCCCTCCAGGGGATAGCCGGCTTCGCGCCACGCTCGAATACCTCCCGCCATCGAGGTCACGTTCGTATACCCCATCCGCTGCAGACTGTCGGCCGCCAAAGCCGAACGAAAGCCGCCCCCGCAATACAGCACAATCTCCGCGCTGTTGTCTGGAATCAGACTCTCGATGTCCCGTTCGAGAATTCCCCGACCGAGGTGGATGGCTCCCTTGGCGTGATCCTGAGCGAACTCGTGATCCTCCCGGACATCAATGAAATGAACATGCTCGCCGGCATCCAGCTTTTTCCTGACGTCGGCAATGTGTACTTCACGGATCTCTTGCTTCGTCTGCTCGACAAGCTTCAGAAATGCCGGACTGTGCTTCATAGCTGTACTCCCAAGACTCTAAATTTAATTACACCGCGGGTGTAATGGACTTGTCAACCAGCGAAAACTTCGGGTACACTAGGTGGCTTTGAGGCGGAGATGGAGGAAAGATAATGTCGGACACTGCCCACATGCATGCAATTACGATCACCCGATACGGCATCGCCGAGGTGCTGAAGTGGTGCATCGATCGCAATCATAAAGCGATTCCCGGCACGGATACCACGGGCTTCACAAAGATGAAGAATGAGCTGACCACTCGACCCGTCTCGTCGGACTACTTCGTGCTCGATCAGTACTGGAGGCAGCCCGTGACGATTGAGTTCACTGATGAAGAGATCCGCACGGTTGATCGGTGCCTCTACGAAAACCCCAACGCCGAAAGCAATCAGAACCCGCCCATTCGGTACCGCTTCTGGGTGGACTGCGCAAACGCCAAAAACCCCGAAGGCGTGACGAAGGAGCATGCGTGATCGTCCTTGGAGCCCTGCTCCTGTGGTTACACGCATTCCCGTCCATTGCCGCCTCTCCGGTTTCCAACACGCCGGCCGCTCTGATCAAGGGCGAGACTCTGTTCAACACCCATTGCGCCCGCTGCCACGGGCTTGGCGCACGCGGCACGGCCCTAGGTCCCTCATTTCTCGATAAAATATACGAGCCCAATCATCATGCGGACGCTGCTTTTTACCGCGCACCGGAACTCGGCGTGCGAGCGCACCATTGGAATTTTGGAGACATGCCGAAGGTCCCCCGCGTGAGCCGGGATGATCTTACTCAGATCATCTCCTACATCAGGTGGCTGCAAAAGGAGGCCAGGGTTTTCTAAGCCGGCTCCCATCCCTGTGCCTCCCGCACGGTCTGCCTTCACACCGAAAGAATGGGCAGTGGTGCAAAGCCATCGCACGCCCCTGCAAGTTCAACGCTTCCTCAATGGCCTGCGATATAACTGGGAGCAGCCCAAGGACACACTTCGCTCCTTTCGGGGAGTGATTGCCACGGGAACGGCCCATTGTCTTGAAGCCGCCATTACCGCGGCAGCCATCCTCGAACACCATGGCTATCCCCCTCTCTTGCTCAGTCTCGAATCGGTAGACCTACTCGACCACGTGCTCTTCCTCTTTCAGGTCCGCGGACGCTGGGGAACCATTGCCCGTTCACGTGATGCGGGGTTGGAAGGCCGCAGGCCCGTATTTCGATCTATTCGCGACCTGGCGATGAGTTATGTAGAGCCTTATGTGGATTTTACCGGACGCATGAAGGGCTATGGCGTCGGCAATCTCTACGCGCTCGGCAACTACGACTGGCGGTTTTCCCGAAAGAACGTCTGGAAGGTGGAACGTTATTTACTCGACATGTCGCATAAGAAATACCGGATGTCCGATCAACGGTATCTCAGTGCCCTGCGCCGCTATAAAGCGTATCGTGCCAAGGACCCGGATGGTCCGGTGAGATATTACGACAGCACTCCCCTCTGGCTGGAATAATCACAACAAACTGCCCGCCCCGACATCCAAAAGCCACAGGAGACGATCCGAACCTGGTTGGACGAGCTTGGCGGGGTAGTCGTCTGGGAGAGCCGTGCCCTGTAACAACTTCTCGGACCGCCTTCGCTTTCTTTTCGCCGGAGACGAGAAAGATCACCTGACGGGCAGCATTGAGAACGGGCATCGTCAGTGTCAGACGGCACCGCGGCGGCTTGGGAGCATCCAGAATCGGAAGCACCCATCGCGTACGTTCCCGCAGCGCCTGGCTGTGGGGAAACAACGAGGCCGTGTGGCCATCAGTACCCAGGCCGAGCAAAACCAGATCAAAGCGCGGAAAATCGTCACTCGCAAGTACCTGAAGCTCCCTGGCGTACAGCTCAGCGGCTGCGCTGAGATTCTCCATCTCGCCTTTCATCCTATGGATCCGTCCAGAAACGACACCCGCCGGACGAAAGAGCGATTCGTTGGCCAGTCTATAATTGCTGTCGGGATGATCAGGCGGCACGCCTCGCTCATCCCCGAAAAAGAATTCAATCTTGGACCAGTCCACCTGCGTGCGATATGGTTCTGAAGCGAGCACCACATAGAGCGCCTTGGGCGTCGAGCCGCCGGCCAGCGCCACGGTAAAGGAGCGGTGTTCCTCCCAGACTTTCGCCGCCAGCGCGGTGAAGCGCTTGGCGGCCTCCT
>VBON01000245.1:2863-4146 GCA_005877525.1 Nitrospirota bacterium | reverse complement strand
TATTCGGGACAGGACCGACGCACTACGACGGGAGCAGCGGGCAAACGGGGCAGATCTTTCTCGTCGATCTGCAACTCGGCCCGACCTACAGCTCGGTGAATGCGACCAGCGGAACGGCCCGTGGCAAAACCTGCTCGGACACGTCTCCCTGTATGGCGGCCACGACGGGTGGGATCAGCCAAGTGCACCTCTACTCCACCAGTCAGGGCGGCGCCTTTATGGGCGATGCGAGTAGTGTCGACGTCGATCTCGACTTCCGAGTCGATGTGGTCTATCTCGGCAGCGTGATCTGTCGGGGATCCTTTGCCAGCCCGTGCAATGGGAGCAATCCGGTCTGGAAAGGAGTCCTATGGCGGTTGACGACGAATCACGGCAGCACGGACCTCGATACTTGGGGCGTGGCCGGCGTGCCGAAAAAGCTGATCAGCGACTTTACCTGCCTCGATACCGTGGCGACATGCCCCACCGTGGTCGGCCCGGTGATGGCGGCTCCCTCGATCAGCATTGATGACAAGAACAACTTCTGGGTATTTTTCGGGAGCGGACGATTGATCGGTACCTTGGACAAAACGAATGAAGATACCCAATACTTCTTTGGGGTGAAAGACTGTTTCATGTCGAACCTGTGCCCCACTCAGATCGAGAACCATAATCATAATCTGCGCGACGTGTCGGACATCGTGATCTGCACAGACCCGGATACCACGAAATGTGACCCGCTGCACACTGTGAGTACCGACGGGGGAGGCACCTTCACCCAGCGGTTCAATGATCCTAATTCGACGACCGCTCTTGTGCAGGACGTTCAGGGAAGGGACGGGTGGTTTACCACGCTGCCGGCTCTCAGGGAGCGCAGTCTGACCAAGGCGACGATCCTGGGAGGGACGATTGTCTTTGCCACGTTCAGTCCCAGCGATTCCACATGCGATTTCTCCGGCGACGCGAGGCTCTATGCGCTCTTCTATCTGACCGGCACAGGGTATACCGCATCCGCTCTCGGAGACTCTATGATCGGCGGCACCCTCGTGGCGAATTCGTCTGTCTTGATCGGCAGCGGCATGTCGTCCGAGGTCGCGCTCCATGTGGGCGGCCGAGGGACAGGTACGGCAGGCGCTCCGGGGCTCGGCGGCCCAGCCGTGACGGGGGGATGTATATCTGGCCTCACGGCAAGCACAGGGCTGACCACAGGCGGGCTTGCTGACACCTGCGTCCAGCCGGCGTTCCGGATTTGGAGCGCGCTGATGGCCTGGCGGGACCTGTAACGTCAGAATCTAGGATGATTA
>VBON01000245.1:0-2820 GCA_005877525.1 Nitrospirota bacterium | reverse complement strand
CAATTCAGTGTCATCCTGGGAGCCGGGCTACTGACCCTGCTGCTGGGATCCATGGCCGGAGCGATTACCCTGAGTCACGCGGCCGCCCCTGAATCGCCGCCTCAATCGTTGTCTCGATCGCCATCGGGGGTTTCAAAGATCGATCGCACACTCCCCGGAGCCCACAAGGGCTTGCTGCTCATGGTGAAAGGCAATACTGTCCAAATTAGTGGCCTCAACTATCCACTGGCTCAGGGGGTTCTCATTGAAACTCTGCCTCCGGGAGTTCTCATTGAAACTAACAGCGGCCGGCTGCTGCCGGTCTCGACGGGCTGGGAACTGCAGTTCCGTTACCCATTGCCCGTCCAGTACTGGCTCGGACCAGGACAGATCGGCGTTACCCAGCTGATCTTGACTTTGCCACCGGAAAGGTCGGCTACTCCGAGAAAACGCTAACTCCGGTGTTCACTGAGGCCGGCTTCGTCCGGCCTCAGTCACCGCTCCCCAATTACCGCATCTCCGCAAAGTGAGAGCTCAGATTTCGACGGGCACCGCGATTCCCGACCGCACGAAGATCAATTTGAAGCCGGCCGGCTCCTCGCCGAATCCCAGACGCACCGCCTGCATATAATGGCGCGCCTGTTCTCGGTACGTCTCCGCCCGTCTAGGGATCTCCGACTCCGTCACGCGATCGCTTTTATAGTCGGCCACCCAAAGGCGACCGTCCTTGCGATACACGAGGTCGATACGTCCCTCCATGAGGCCTCTCGGCAGCGTTGAAACTTGAGAGCCAAACGGCATGACAAATGGAACCTCCCGCGCAAGAATCGTTGCGGCGCACAGCTCAGCATAGGCGCCCGATTTCATAAAGGCTGAAAGAATGCCTCCAATCTCCTCACGGATCGCCTCGCGCTCGCTCTGAAATTCTGGGGCCAACTCACGAGTCAGCACTCGATCAATAACATCATGTATCGGTTGATGTTCGTTTCCATAACTCATCATTTTAAAGGATGAATGGACCAGTAATCCAAGAAGCATAGCGGACGTATTGCGCAGTGATAAGGATTCCAGCGGCCGTGTCTTCAGGACGAAGGAGGTGGGAGTGACCACGATCGGGTTCGCGTGCCGGAGTTCGTAGTCCCGTTCCCGCTTCTGCCAACGTAAGGCAAAATCCGCGAGCTCGGGCACCGTCTCATCCGGCTGCTCCTTTGGCTTCCCATGCTGCAGCTTCCCTTCATCGGCCGGTATGATCGTTTGGATGATTCTGCCGTCTCCCGCCGACAGGAGCGGCGCTGCTTGCTGGCCAACGGATTCCCCGATCGCTTCCCGGTACAGGTCCAGAAAGTTTCCGGATCCCCGGCGCCGGCTGACTGCTCCGGAAAGGATGAGCCGCTCCTTGGCCCGTGTCATCCCCACATACAGCAAGCGCCGCCGCTCTGCGGTCATGCGCGCCTTTAACTTCTGGGCGGTGAACACGCCTTCGAGAGTGCTGATTCCTTCGAACCGCAGCCCCACGACATCAGTGGACCAGTCGTGATGCACGTCAATAGGATTGGGCTGCGGCAACGTGCCCACGTGCAGACCGACGAGGACCACGATCGGGAACTCAAGGCCCTTGGCCTTGTGAATGGTCAACACACTGATCGCCTCCGATGATTCCTCGGCCAAGCCGCTCTCGGACTCTTCAGGAGGATCGGCGACGCGCTCCATCAGCAATTCCGACAATCCACCCAGGGTCAGCGCAGGATCGGCCACGAGGTCCTCTGTCAGTGCCCGTAGCTTCCACAGATTGGCCACCGCCTGCTCGCCGTGCACGGAAGCCGCCGCCAGCTCCAGCACCGGCAGCCGCTCGAAGATGAGATCAACGGCCTCCGGCAGCGGCCGTTGAGGACACTCCTCGCGCAAGCTCTGTAAGACTGCGTACAACCGCTGAAGATGGTCAGCCCTCGGATGCCGATCCCAATTGGCGTGGCCTCCAGGCCGAAAGTCCAGTGCGCCGAGCTCCGTCAGCTCCATGATCTCCCGATCGGTGAGAGCGCCGAGCGACGAGCGCAATAGGCCCAACCGCGCAATCGCATCATCGGGGTTCAGAATGCATCGCAGGAGATTCACGAAGTCCACCACTTCCTGGCGTCGATAAAAATGTCTTTCTCCTTCGGCCACGTACGCCAGACCATAGCGTCGCAACGCGTCCAGGTACTCCCGCCCTTGACTAAAGGTTCGAAACAACATTGCCACATCGCCAGGCTCGACTTTGCGACGCTGACCCTCGGCATCGATCAACACTTCTTTGCCGATCAGTTCGTATTTCATCCATCGGGCGATGGCCTCCGCCTCGCCTCGCACCGCCTGCTCCGCGCTCAGGTCTTCCCCCTCGCCACTTTCTTCGTCCTGTGCGACAAGGCGGAGTTCCACGCCTTGTGTGCCGGCGCCGGTGTTTCGATCCGGTTGCGCCTCGAGGGCGTGATAAGGGGGCTGAAGACCAGGCTGCTCGGCAATCAAGCGAGCGAACAGACCATTGACCGCCGCGAGGATCGAGGCATGGCTTCGGAAGTTGGTCGTGAGCGTCAACGCCATCCCCCCCTGGCTGACGACCCGCTCGGTGACCTGTTGAAACGCCTCAATGTCCGCCCGCCGGAATGCAAAGATGGACTGTTTCGGGTCGCCGACAATAAACAATTTTCCGGGCTCCAGGTTCACCTCCTGCCATCGGCCTGCCGCGTCCTCCAGCCGCTCGGATAAGAACAGGAGGATCTCGTACTGGACGGGATCTGTGTCCTGGAACTCGTCCACCAGGATCGCTTTAAATTGCTGTTTCAGGCGCCTTCTGACCTCGGGATG
>VBON01000244.1 GCA_005877525.1 Nitrospirota bacterium | reverse complement strand
GATCGAGTACCACTATCCGGGCCTCAATCAGATGCAGGTCAATCCGGACATCGAGTTGACCTTTGCGAAAGGACTGCGCTCCATTTTGCGCCAGGACCCGGACGTCGTCCTGGTCGGGGAGATCCGGGACGCCGAGACTGCCGAAATTGCCTGCCGTGCGGCGCTGACTGGTCACCTGGTGTTTACGACGTTGCATACGAATGACGCGCCCACGACGATCACGCGGTTGCTTGATATCGGCATTCCCCGCTATCTGCTTGCCTCGGTGCTGGTGGGAATTATCGCCCAGCGCTTGGTGAGACGGATCTGCCCCGACTGTAAGGTACCGGCCGAGCCAAAGCCTCAGATCGTCGCTGCGCTCGGGCTTCCCCCGATGTCCGTTGCGGAAGGCCGATTTATGGTCGGCAAGGGTTGCGCGAAGTGCCAGGATCTCGGCTACAAGGGGCGCATGGCCACGTTTGAGATGTTGGTGATGAATTCCCGAATCCGGGACCTTATTCTCAAAGGTGCCACTGAAGAAGATATCCGCCTTGCCGCTCAAGAATCCGGAATGCACAGCTTGATGCAGGATGGACTGAGCAAGGCCAAGTCAGGTCTGACCACCCTCGATGAGCTCAATCGGGTCTTGGAGGTCTCTGAGCACGCGGCGACCAGTTGTTCCGGATGCGGCCGGCCGATTAACTCAGAGTATCGGCATTGCCCCTATTGCCGTGAACTCCTCCGCCGCATCTGTAAAGCCTGCGGGCACACCCTTCAAATTGGCTGGTCCATCTGCGCCCACTGCGGCCAGGAGCCATGAGATCGGCAAAAGTTCGACGCCGCCAGGACCGGTCGAATTCCTCCAATCACTGGAACTTGAAGGATCTGCTGAAAAATCCTCAGCGGGACTTCTCCGCACTGACCACAGAGCTGGACACGCAAGTCGGGCAATTTGAAGGCTTGCGCAATGCACTCTCGCCCGAGCTGGCTGCCGATACATTTCTGAACACACTGCGCCTTGCCGAGGCCATTACGCGCATCATGAACCGCCTTGGCGCCTATGCCTATCTCTGGTTTTCGGAGAACACGAAGCACCAGCCGGCGCGGGCGTTCAAAGCCAAAGTCGAGGAACTGCAGGCCGGCGTTGCCAACCGGATGCTGTTCTTTGACCTCTGGTGGCAAAAACTGGATGACCCCAACGCGGAAAGGCTGATGGCCATATCCGGCGATTACCGCTACCATCTGGAGTCGTTGCGCCGGTTCAAGGCCCATACTCTGACTGAGCCGGAAGAGAAAATCCTCAACGTCAAAAGCGTCACCGGCCGCCAGGCGGTGATCGGCCTCTATGACATTCTAACCAGCGGGATGACATTTAAATTCGCCGCGAACGGCAAGGTCCGCAAGCTCAACCGTGAAGCGCTCATGACATACGTGCGCGATCCCAACGCCCGTGTGCGGGAGGCGGCCTACAAGGAGCTCTACCGGGGGTATGCCGAGCACAGCGATGTGCTCGGGGAGATGTATAAGACCCTGGTCGTCGATTGGAAGCAGGAGCATCTAGGCCTGCGGCACCACCGTTCTCCCATCAGTGTCCGAAATCTTATGAATGACGTGCCTGAGGATTGCGTGGAGACATTGTTGAAAGTGTGCGCGAAGAACGCGCGAATCTTCCAAGACTATTTCCAATTGAAAGGGCGCCTGTGCCGCATCAAAAAGATGAGCCGGTATCACATTTATGCGCCTTTCCGTGAAGCCCATAAACGCTATAGCTTCGCAGCCGCCGCGGGGATGGTTCTGGAGGCCTACCGTGGCTTTTCGCCTCACCTTGCCGATCTCGCCGCCACGGTGCTGGCAAAGCGGCACGTGGATTCTGCCATCCGCCCCGGGAAAATCGGGGGAGCCTATTGCTACAGCGTGCTTCCCGATCTGACCCCGTATGTGCTGCTGAACTTCAACGGCGACATTCGCGACGTCGCGACGCTGGCTCACGAGGTGGGGCACGCGGTGCACGGTATGCTGGCTGCGAACCATTCGGTCTTCACGTTTCATTCGACGCTGCCGCTGGCCGAAACCGCTTCGGTCTTTGGTGAGCGGATTCTGTCGGATACGTTGATGACCGCGGAACGCGATAAGGCCGTCAAGCGAAGCCTGCTGATACGGCAGCCCGACGACATCTATGCGACTGTCCTGCGTGAAGCCTATTTCGTGCAATTCGAGCGGGAAGCGCATCGGATCATCGGGGAGGGTGGCACGATAGATGACATGTGCCGGGTGTATTTGGCCGACCTTCGCGCGCAGTTTGGCCGGAGGGTTGCCGTACCGGATGAGTTTCGATGGGAATGGCTTGCGATCCCGCACATCTTCGCGAGCCCGTTCTACTGCTACGCCTATAGTTTCGGCAATCTCCTCGTCTTGGCC
>VBON01000243.1 GCA_005877525.1 Nitrospirota bacterium | reverse complement strand
ACGTCACCTGCAGGCGCGGGTCCAATTGCTCCAGCAGCTTGGAGAGATTACCCATGGAGTAGCTACCGGACGGAACGCTCAAGACATAATGGACCAAACGCTCAGTGAATTGCTCGGCGACGTAAGGGCTGATGAGCAGACCATCGGGAATTTTCCCGGAGGCGAGCATTTCATGAAAGGGAATGGCCTGCGCCGCAAATGGAGTCGCGGAGGAATGTTCGTCCGACATGCCGTGTCCAGATAGGATCGAAGGCGCCTCCTGAATCAATCTACAAGAGGGTCCGACGAGAGTCAAGTATTCACGAGCCGTCTCGGGAGCCCCAGCAGCAGCATTTAGCAAATGACTGGAATTCCCGTTTTTCGTTGTGTAGAATGCCGCGGCTGTCGGTCACAAGGAGGAGTGATGCAGAGTTTTGCAGCACGGATGAGTATGGTCGCCATGGCGCTGGTGATCACTCTGGTCGGCTTGACCCTGGCGTGCGCCGCTGGTCCATCTGTCGCCGCGGACAATGTGGTCCTGATCGTCGTCGATGGATTGCGACCGGACGCGTTAAAGCTGGCGAAGGTGCCGACGATCGACGGATTCATCAAGCGCGGCTCCTCCACGATGAAGGCCCAAACCGTCATGCCGAGCCTGACTCTGCCCGCCGTAGCTTCGATGTTGACAGGCCTCCTCGTCGACCAACACGGCATCACCTGGAACGAGTATGAACCGATGCGCGGTTTTCTCAAGGCTCCGACGGCATTTGAAATCGCGTCCTTTGCTGCGGGGAGACTAGGAGCGATGTTTTTCGGCAAAGAAAAACTTTTGCATGTCGCGAAGCCGGATCGAGGCCTCCTCGTGCAGGTCTGTAGCGTGTCGGAAGCTGGCTGCACTGCTCAGAAGATCGTGACCGATGCGCTCACAGCATACCGGACGGCCACGGAAGGGAAACCGTCCCTATTTTTCATCCATCTCGCCGACCCTGACCTAGCCGGTCACGAGAAGGGATGGATGAGCAAGTCCTACCTGCAGGCGGTCGAAGCCAGCGACCGCGCGATTGCGACGCTGGTGAAAGGCTTCGAGGAACTGGGTCTCTACAAGCATACGGCCTTCATCGTCACCGCCGACCACGGCGGACACGACAAGACCCACGGCACGACAGCGCCTGAAGACATGACGATTCCATGGATTGCCTATGGCCCGGGAATCAAATCGGGGTACGAGATCAAGCGCCCCGTCTCGATCATCGATACAGCCGCGACCGTGCTGCGCGCGCTCGGGGTGACGGATTATTATGTGGAATGGAACAGCAAGACGGTCGATGAAATTTTTACAGACTAGCGTCGGAAGTAGAAATTACTCGACGATGAACTTCAGCGGGTCCACTCCGGCTCCGCGTTTCTCGACCTCATAATGAAGGTGCGGACCGGTCGAGAGGCCGGTGCTGCCGACCCAGCCAATCACGTCGTTGCGTTTCACAGTCTGTCCCATCTTGACCTTCACCTTCGCCAGATGACCGTACGTCGTCTTTAGCCCGTATCCGTGCGATACGATGACCGCATTTCCCAACCCTACCTCAAACTGAGCCAGAATCACCGTCCCTGCCGCCGCCGCGACGACGGGCGTCG
>VBON01000242.1 GCA_005877525.1 Nitrospirota bacterium | reverse complement strand
CGCCATTGCCCCGCTGCTGTTCTTTTATGGCTGGAATACGTATGTCGTCTTTGAGAATGGAAAGGTCATCAGTCGTGGCGACCTGGAGCCGCGAAAGCGATAGTTTTGACATGCTGAGCAAAGCGAAGCATCTACTTACAACCTGGCTTCAGACCCTTCGTTCCCCTCAGGGTGACATCTCTCATGTCGGCTTACCGCTCTTCTTACTTTTCCTGCTCGCTAGTGCTGTCTTGGTGGCTGTCGGTTCTGAATCCTCCGACGTTGTCACGCCTGAGCTCAAGACGGAGCGCCATCTGCGCAACATCCGACAACTCACCGAAGGCCGGCAGAATGCCGAGGCGTATTTCTCCTTTGACGGCACATCTCTGATCTTTCAATCCACCCGGGACGGGCGGGACTGTTATCAGGAATATGTGATGGCGTTAGGCAGCGGTGCGGTTCGTCTGGTCAGCACCGGGCAAGGGGGAACGACCTGCGGCTACTTTCTGCCCGGCGATCGGCGCGTGCTGTTTTCTTCGACGCATCTAAAGAGCCCGCTGTGTCCAGCGAAGCCGAGCGCGCAGGGACGATACTTATGGGCGCTGGATGATTATGACATTTTCACGGCAAACCTGCGTGGCGAGAATATTGTCCGTTTAACCGCGACGGCTGGCTACGATGCCGAGGCGACGATTGCCCCCGACGGCTCGCGAATCGTCTTTACCTCGGTCCGCGACGGCGATCTCGACATCTATTCGATGCGCCTGGACGGGACCGACGTAAGGCGTTTAACCTCCACGCTCGGTTATGACGGCGGAGCCTTCTTTTCCCCTGATAGTAAACGGATTGTCTATCGCGCCTTCCATCCGACAGATCCCGCTGAAGTCGCCCACTACAAAGAACTGCTGGCTCGGAATCTTGTCGAGCCGAGCAAGCTTGAGATTTTCGTGATGGACGCCGACGGCCGCAATCAGCGGCAAGTCACGACAAACGGCGCCGCGAACTTTGCACCGTTCTTTCACCCTGATGGCCGGCGCATCATTTTTTCGTCGAATGTACAGGACCCCGAACGGCGAAAGTTCGATCTCTTTCTGATCAATGAGGATGGCACGGGGCTCGAGCAACTGTCCCGCGAAGGACGGTTCAACAGCTTTCCGATGTTTTCACCTGATGGCACCAAACTGGTCTGGGTCTCGGATCGAGGAGCGAAAGAGAAACGTGAATTCAACATCTTTCTGGCCGATTGGGTCCCATGAAGCGGTGGGAACAGGTTCTCTTCGGCGTCTCCTCACTCGCCATTCTCCTGATCATCGGGTTCAAGTTGCACGAGCTGGACATGCCCACCGCCAGATTTGTCCGGTCCTTTAATATTGGGATTGTGAACCAGATCGGCGATCTCATGGCCGTGGCAGGCAAGGGCGCAGTGCTGACGGTACTCTTTGTTCTGGTTGCATTGGTCGGATGGTGGTTGAAGCACGATCGGCTCAAGGAGATCGGAGTGCGGGGCGTTCTCGCGCTGTTATGGGTGACCCTCGTCGTGCAGCTCTTGAAACACCTCATCGGCCGGCCACGGCCGCGCTTCGCTCACGCCGATCAATTCATTCTCGGGCCTTCGCTGGGGGAAGGCCTCGATTCTTTCCCGTCAGGCCATGCCATAAACGGGTTCGCGGCCGCGGCCGTCATCGGGTGGTTTCTCCCGCGCCTGCGCGTCCCTCTCTTTCTACTGGGTGGACTGATCGGGATCAGCCGCGTTGTCCGCGGCTCTCATTTTCCGACCGATGTCTACACCGGCGCGGTCTTGGGACTGGTGATTGGAACCCTCGTGGCCGCTGGATTTAAGCACTGGAAGGATCTAGCGTTTCCGCAATTGATACAGAAATACAGATAGACGTGCCTTGGATTGTCGTTCTCTTCTGCGTGATCTGGATCATGCTCCATGCGGCCTCGCCCTGGTCTCAAGAGCGTCTCCATCTGATTGTCGGAGTCGGGCTTGTCTTTCTCGGCATGCTGATACGGATCGGAGTCATCCTTCAGCGCCACCCGGGGTGGGTGTTGCCCGCTATCGGCAATATCATCCTACTCCTGGGAGTCACGACGGCGAGCGCTCCGTGGTGGATGGCTGGGCTCATCGTCGCGGCCTTCCTACCGTATTTGACCGGGTACCACCGACATGACAACACATTTCTGTTCGGCCTACTCGGAAAGCGGGAAGCAGGGACCGCGTCTCGCTGGAAAGGCGAAGCCCTTGCCGCCAGCGCGGCCATGCTGGGAATCGTGGTACTCCGATTCCTGCAGGGACTGCTCCCGCTGGCGTCGTAACGGTTTCAAATCAGGGTCCGGCGTTCGCGAGTGTGAGCAGCAGTGACAACGTGTAACGCGCGATTGAAAGGAGGATTTCCGGATCGACCCTGTCCGGGGTATCCGAGGGTCGATGAAAATCCGGATGCGTACCCGAACTGACAATGGCCGCCGTGGAGACGCCCGCCTCGCTGAATGGAACATGATCGCCGCCCGGGAAGAACCCGAAGAGTTCGATCTGATCGCTCAGTCCTGCGCGCTCGGCAGCCGTTTGAGCTTGCGATTTCTCAATCCGCGAGAGCCCGACGGTAATCTTGCCGTCCCCTGCGCCGGCATGATCGACATTGATCATCGACCTGGTCAAATGAAGAGGCGCCAGTGGATGCATGGTGTAGAACTTCGAGCCTAACAATCCCTGCTCCTCTCCGGCAAAGGCAATAAAGAGGATACTCCGTTTCGTCCGGATGCCCGAGGCCCTGAGCACGCGGGCCACTTCCAAGATAACCGCCGTCCCGGAGGCATTGTCGTCCGCTCCCGGAAACACCATACCGCCTTGGATGCCAAAATGGTCATAATGCGCGCCCAAAAGAACTGTTTCATTGTGAAGTTCCGGATCCGAGCCTGGCCAGAAGCCAAGAACATTCGCAGCCATTCCGGTTACGTGATGTTGCTCCATCGCCAGAGTGAGCCTGCTTCCCGTTTCTCCGGAACGACTGCCGACCGAGCCTTCCATGTCATGCTGGAAGGACTCGAGCGTGAGCGGCATGGGCTCGAGTAGCAAATCCGCCGCTGCCGGCGTGATCCAGAGACCCGGCAGCGGGGCCTCAGTCTGGCCATCGTAGAAGGCCATGGGTTCCGTGCTCATGCCTCGGCGCTGCTCGTACGGAGTGAGAACGGGGCCGGTCACGGCGAGATAGCCCACAGCGCCTTTCGCCCGGGCCGTTCTCTCTTTGTCGGCGTGCGATATCCGTCCGGAATAAGCCTTGGGCTGCCCTCGCAGGAAAAGCACAATCTTGCCGGTCACAGAAACGTTGCGATACTCGTCCAAGCCGCCCGCCGCATCGGAGATCCCATAGCCGACGAAAACCACGGAACCAGAAAGCCCTGGCGCGGATGCTCCGCTTAGAATCGGCAGAAAATCAATTCCGTTCCTGAGCGACCTGCTCTGCGCGCCGGAGAGGATCTCGACCTGCACCGGAGCATCGATTGTAACGGTGTTGACCGGGAAGGATTGAAGCACGGCTTTCGGCAATCGCCGAACGATATAGGCCGCTGCCGCTTCCCCGCCGGGCGTGCCCGATTGCCTCCCATCGAAGCCCGCTAGGGCGCCAACCGATTCCATGAGCTGCGCACGTGAGAGCTGGGCGGCAATGCGAGGGAAGTTAATCGGCTCGTCCGAAAGGGCCGGCGTAACGGCGGCCAGGAGCACACAGGAAACGATGACCGGCAGTCGCATCTCAGAAGGTAGGGTTTTTCGCCAGCAGCACATAGCCGTGACGGCTCAAGGCAAGATGATAGTTGGAGGCTTCAGCCGGGAGCCGGCTGCGCAGGCGTTCTTGAGTCAAAATCATGATCTGGCCGGAGCGCTTCAACAGCGGCTGCATTTTCTCTTCTTCACCCGGTTGGATGACCTGAATGCACGGCTTAATAATGCTGCAGTCCCGTCTGGCATAGAAGAGGAGACTCGGTTTAGGCCGTCCATAGGCGATGAGCGTATCGTTGGGGTCCAGATTGAGGCCGGCGATTGCGGCGAGCTCTTGCGGTGGAGCGATAAAGTACTGGTGAAAGCGAGGCATGGCAACCACGATCCCCAGTGCGGCGATAACCGCCATCAACAGGGAGGCCAGCGTAAAACTGAAGGCCGGGGGGCCTTCCATGACCGCATATCCAAACACGCCAATTCCGGCGAGAATGAGGAAGCCCATAGCCATAGGCGCCCAGCCGGGGTCAACCTGATTTGCCGTGGGGAATTCCTGCACAATCTGAGCGATAAAATGATCGTAAGCCCAGTCCACGCCGATAAAGGCCAGTCCCAAGCATCCGCCAAGAACCAGGGTCAGCGTTAAGGATGATTTCCCCAGCCACCCTCCATCAGCCTGCAACCGGTCCCACCACACCGAGACGAGCAAGGCGGCCGCGGGAAACAGGGGCGCGATATAGTGGGGTAGCCGCGTGGAAGAGATCGTGAAAAAGAGAAAAACACACAGAATCCAAAGAGCGCAAAGCACGGCCAGGGCCTGTGATGCTGAAAGCGGTGTCTTGCGGGGGGAGCGTAAGCTTCCGAGAAG
>VBON01000247.1:4602-5023 GCA_005877525.1 Nitrospirota bacterium | reverse complement strand
CAAGAAATGCGCCATAGTTGTAAACCTTGAAATATAATTGAAAATATTACCTTGCGTTCCGCACCGCTTTTTAAGAGCGTAATCTTAACCTTACAGCGCAAATTCAAGCGGCGTCGCTTCAATTTTGCTAAGTGGCTGAAAAGAAAGTAGATAGACGCCTAAAGATTCAGGCCGTTGTAGATCGCCGTGTCTAGAATCCTGACAGTAGTGAAAGTGTGTAGCTAATGCGGTGAACGTGTCATGCACCTGTACCCATGCGGGCCTCATCGATAAACTGCTCGGTCGTATCATCAATGCTCCGACCACGGCGTCCATGCGGTTTGTGAATATAGACTACCTGAGGCCTGAACGTTTTGTGGGTCGGCGGCAGTTTCATCTCATACTTCACCGGCCGTTGGTGGTCCGCCAGCTGTAACTTCGG
>VBON01000247.1:0-4502 GCA_005877525.1 Nitrospirota bacterium | reverse complement strand
GATCACTGCGGCAGCGGCCGGCCGCGCGTCTCAGGAGCGAAGGGCAGGATCAGCAATCCCAGCAGATAGATCAAGGCAATAGCACTTGCGGCGCGCCCGAAACTTCCCAAGGCCACTACGAGAAAGCCTGTGAGAAACGGTCCCATTGAAGCCAGCACGCGACCGGCGTTAAAGCAAAAGCCTGCGCCGGTGGCGCGAATACGCGTCGGGAAGAGCTCTGGCAAGTAAATCGGAAAGCCGCTGAAGATGCCGTTATTAAAGAATCCCAACAACGGCAGCAACAACAGGACGTGCTCGTACTTGCGCGGCGTTAAGAACGTCACCGGCAGCATCACCAAGCTGCCGGTACACATGAGCGCGAACGCCGCGCGCCGGCCGAAGCGATCGGCGAGCGGTCCGAAGCTGAGATAGCCCACTAGCGCGCCCGCGTTGAGGGCCATGATGGCATAGCCCACCGCAGTTATGATGACTTGAGCGTCGAGCCCCACGATGTCCGGCAGTTGGCGGATGAGCGTCGGCGTCCAGTTGGTGGCACCCCAGAGCCCAAACACGGCGACAAAGGCCAGTCCTGATCCGACCAAGGTCGATCGGCGCAGGTCTCCCTCAAAGAGCTGAGCGAGCTTGACGACTCGGAGCTCTCCGGACCGCAATTCCTGCTCATGCGCTTTGAGCCATCGCTCCGGCTCTTTCACCCACAGCCGCACGAATAATGCGACGACGGCGGGAGCGATCCCTATGACAAAAAAGAGCCGCCACCCGGAGTCGCGCATGAGAAGGCTGATCGAAGCCGCGATGAAGAATCCTACCGCCCAGGCGGACTGCAGAACCGCCGCCGCCTTTGCACGCTTGTCCTCCGGCCAGACCTCCGCGACAATTGCCGCTCCCGCCGCCCATTCGCCTCCAATACCGAGTGCCGTCAAAAAGCGATACAGGGCCAGCTGCCACCAGGTCTCGGAGAGAGCCGCCATGCCGGTGAAGACCGCATAGATCAGAATAGTCAGGATCAAGGTCTTTGTGCGGCCGATATAATCCGCGATCATACCGAAGGCGATGCCGCCGATCGCCCATCCGATGAGGAAGATCGAGAAGATGATTCCTCCGTACCATCCAATGACCTCGGAGCTGACCTGCGCCGACGGGGAAGTTTTCAGAAGATCGTGTAAGGCGGGATGAAGAACGATCGCATAGATTGTGGCGTCCATGGAATCGAACACCCAACCGAGCCAGGCAACCAATAGCACCAGCCATTGATATCGACTGACACCATGGCGCCAGGAAGTTCGAGGCACGTATTAGTCTCGCACCTGCTCCATTTCAAATCGAATCCGCCCCTCCTCCTGGGAAAGCTGATCGATCTTTTCAAAAAGACGGATCAGTTCCTTGTCATTCATAATGCTGTCCACTTCTCGCTCGATGAGCTGAAAGGCCCGTTCGCCCACCGCCTGGTACAGCTCCTTGATCTCCGCTTCCAGAGCGTCCAGACGGAATTTCAACCGGAGCAGTTCCACCTCCTCCAACGATCGATTCACCGCCGTGGCCGAGCCCTGCCGGACCAGCGCCAAGCCCGCGCGGAGATCGTGTCGTAACCGCCGCCAGCGAAATCGCATCAGGAAACCCTCGCCAGGTCGAGTTTGTCGCGCCAGCGCCGTAGCAAGGCGCTCTTCAATTCTGCATGGTCCGCTCTGGCGAGCTCCGGGTCATTGAGCAGGAGGCGCGCGGATTCCTCACGGGCGTCCTCCAAGATCTTGGCGTCGCGGATTAGATTTGCGACCCGCAGATCCGCAGGCCCCCATTGCCGCGTCCCGAAAAACTCTCCCGGTCCCCGAATGGCCAGATCCTCTTCCGCGATCACAAACCCGTCATGGCTTTTCACCAGAGCTTCCAGGCGGCGGCGGCCTTCCTCGGTCAGGCGGCTGGGTGCCATCAGGAAACAGTAGGATTGATGCGGTCCCCGCCCGACACGGCCGCGTAGCTGATGTAATTGGGCAAGACCGAACCGGTCGGCATGTTCGATGAGCATGACACCGGCATTGGCAATATCGATTCCGACCTCGATGACCGTCGTCGCCACCAGCACCTGAATGCGGCCGTCCTTAAACGCCGTCATCACCCGATCCTTTTCTTCGGCTTTCATCCGGCCATGAATCACGCCCACCTTCCAATTCGGGAACACATCCCGCTGCAAACGCTCGGCTCCCGTCATCGCCGCCTGCAAATCAATCTTCTCCGACTCTTCGACCAGCGGAAACACCACATACGCCTGGCGCCCGCGCGAGAGTTCGTCCTCGACCAGGCGATACATGCGCGCTCGTTGAGTTTCGGCAAATAACAGCGTACGGACCGGACGCCTTCCTGGAGGCAACATGTCGATGACTGACACGTCGAGATCGCCGTAGACGGTGAGCGCCAATGTCCGCGGGATCGGCGTCGCCGTCATCACGAGAACATCTGCGGCATACCCCTTTTTCTTCAGGACCGCCCGCTGGAGGACACCGAATTTGTGCTGTTCGTCGACCACCGCCAAACCGAGATTCTTGAACCTGACGTCCTGCTGGATCAATGCGTGCGTGCCAAGGACGACCTGGGCCGATCCCTCCGCAATCGCCGCCAGCGCAGCCTCACGCTTTTTGCCGCCGCGGCCGCCGGTTAATAGCACGCAGGACAGGTCAAGCGGTTGCAGCATGCGTTGCAGTGTGAGGTAGTGATGCTCGGCCAGAATTTCCGTTGGGAGCGCGGCTTGATAGCCGGAGCCGACGGCCGCCAGCATCGCCAGCACGGCGACCACCGTCTTTCCCGATCCCACATCTCCCTGGATCAAGCGGTTCATGGGATGGGGACTCGCCAGATCCCGCCGGATTTCCTGCAGGACGCGGAGCTGCGCCGCGGTCAGGCGAAACGGGAGGGACGTGAGGAGCTGCGCGGGCAGAGAAGATGCAAGATCATACGTGAGCACCCGGGACTCCTTTTTCACCTCTTCGCGTTTCTGCCCGAGGGCCAGCTCCAACAGAAGAAAATCCTCGAATGCCAGACGACGATGCGCGGGGCTACGGCCTCTGTTCAGTTCCTCAAGATCGGCGCCGGGTTGCGGGAAGTGGACCTGACGGATGGCTTGCCCGAATGAGAGCAATTTACGACGCCGCAGCATCTCCAGCGGCAGTGGCTCAAGGGCGTCCTGCCCATATTGATCCACGATGATCTTCATCATGGCGCGCAGCCGGTCGCTCAGCATCATCCGAGATTTGGTCTCCCGGGCGTGATAAATGGGAACGATCCTGCCCATGTGGGTCAGGTCGGCCCTATGAGCGTCCACAGCGTCCGTAAGAATCTCGAAGGCTGGATTCTCCATTTGGAGATCCGTCCAGCGACCGTTCCTCGGCTTTACCTGCCCATAGAGCATCACCCGCTGTCCGACATGAAATGTCTCCTCGAGATAGGCCTGATTGAACCAGATCAAATGCAATCTTCCCGTTCGATCCGCAACTGCCACCTCAACTAATTTCCGGCGTTTGAAATTCGTCACCTTCAACGCCGTCCTCTCGACCTGCGCCTCGATCATGGCGGCTTCCCCCGGAACCAGGCTGCTGATGGACCGGCACTGAGAGCGGTCCTCATACCGCCATGGAAGCATCCAGACGGCGTCCTCCACTGTCCGGATTCCAATTCGGCCCAGGGCTTCGGCCTTCTTCGGACCGACTCCCCGTATGTATTGGATAGGGTAATCTGACAGCCTGTTCGCAGACCGACCTGAAGTTAGTGGTGGAGCGTCCACCGTCTGATCGAGGCGAACGATCATGGCCCGGGCCTCGGTGACACGGGCCGCGCGCATCCTTGGCGGTAGCTGTTCGTAGTCGGTGAAAAGTTGCGCCAGGCGAAGCAACTCCGCTTCTATTGCGGATGGCCGAACGTGCTCCGCCAGGGCGTCTGTAACCTGCCGGGAAATGAATCGCCCCAGGTCTTTGAGCGCAACGGCGCCGCCACGTTCCGCAAAGGCTAGCGGGCGATCGATGACCTGAATAATCTCCTTTAGCCGATCCATCTCATTTCCACCTGTTCCACCCATTCTCGCCAACCCCGCTAAAAACTTCAAGAAGTTAGATGTGCAGTCTCCTCATCAGGTCTCTTCTCTTTTTCCCATGTTGAAATGTGAAGAGGGATACCAAGGACAAGGGTTTTTACTCCTAAAGCCTGAACATGTCCCGCCCGATAAACAATGTAAGAAAACTCTCTTTAAACATGAGGTCCTTATGGAAGTTCTCGCCCAGTACCCGCTGATCCGGTATGTCGTCGAAGTTATGTTCATCATCGCATTCACCGCCTTGCTGCTGGGGATTATCGTCTGGGGATGGTCACTCCTCGCTCGAAGCTTCTCCTTCGCTGAACGGCAGTCGCGATGGAAACGTCCCGAGGAGATCGGCCTAGGATGCTGGAAAGTCCCGAAATAGTTCTTGAGTATTGATGTATAGAGCTGTTATACGTAAGCGAATTTAACGCCCACTACGCTT
>VBON01000004.1 GCA_005877525.1 Nitrospirota bacterium | reverse complement strand
AAGTACGGGGAATGGCGGGTACTCGATACTCCGCTGGCCGAGTCCGGCTTCGTGGGCGCCGCGATCGGGGCGGCGATGATGGGGATGAGGCCGGTGGTGGAGATGCAATTCGCGGATTTCATCTCGTGCGCCTTCGACCAGATCACGGAGGTAGCCGCGAAGAATTATTATCGCTGGGGCGCGGCCGTGCCCATGGTCATCCGCGCGCCGTACGGCGGCGGGGTGCATGGCGGTCCGTTCCATTCGGAATGCCCTGAAGGCTGGTTCTTTCACTCGCCGGGGCTCAAGCTGGTGGCGCCGTCCACGCCGTACGACGCGAAGGGCTTGCTGAAGGCGGCGATCCGCGATCCCAATCCCGTCCTCTATTTTGAGCACAAGTTTCTCTACCGCCGGTTAAAGGCCGTGCTGCCTACGGAGGACTATATCGTTCCGATCGGTAAGGCCGACATCAAGCGGCAGGGCAGTCATATCTCGGTCATCACCTACGGCGCCATGGTGCACTTGGCGCTGGAAGCCGCCGACCTGTTGGCCAAGGAAGGCCTTGACCTGGAAGTGGTGGACCTGCGCACGCTGATCCCGCTGGACAAGGAGATGATTTTCGATTCCGTGCGAAAGACCAGCAAGGCAATTGTCCTGTACGAGGACAATAAGACCGGCGGCGTGGGCGCGGAAGTCTCGGCGCTCCTCGCGGAAGAGTGCTTCGACGCGTTAGATGGGCCGGTCGTGAGAATCGCGGCCCCCGATACGCCTGTCCCCTTCAGCACCCCTCTGGAAGAGTTCTTTCTGCCGAAGGTGGGCGATATCGTGACGGCCGCGCGGAAGCTGGCCGCGTATTGAAAAGTTATAGCGGTTGAAAGTCCGTCGCTGAATACGAGGCAAAAGTGCCGACCGACATCATTATGCCGCAGCTCGGTGAGAGTATCGCCGAGGGCACGATCGTCAAATGGCTGGTCTCTCCCGGCGGACGCGTGGAAAAGGATCAGCCTCTACTAGAAGTTGAAACGGACAAAGTTGCGCTTGAGGTCCCGTCGCCGACAGCGGGCTTTCTTTCGGACGTCCTCGTCCCGGAGGGCCAAACCGTGCCCGTCGGGACATTGATTGCCCGCCTGGAGTCGCAGGCCCCCACGGGCGTGATCAGTCGGGTCGGCGGGGTCGTGATGAAGCCGATGCCCGTTCAGGAGGGGATCGGGACCGAGCATTATTCCCCGGCTGTCCGGCAGCTCGCAAAAGAACGCGGCGTGGATCTGTCTCAGGTAAAAGGGACGGGCACGGGCGGGCGGGTCACGAAACAAGACGTGCTGGGCTTTGTCGATAAAGGCGCCCCGCCGAAGCCGGCGGCGTCCTCGGTACGAACGACACCCGCGCAAGCAACGCCGGCGCGACCCACCCCCGCCCATCCTTCCCCGAAACAAACCGGCGAGGAAGTCATCCCCCTCACCTCCATGCGCAAGACCATTGCTGAGCGCATGGTTGCCAGCCGCCACAGTGCCGCCCATGTCGTAACCTTCTTTGAAGCCGACTTTTCCGGCCTCGCGTCGTTCCGCCAGAAGCATCAGCTCACGTATCTGCCCTTCATCATCACGGCGGTGACCAGGGCGATGAAGGATGTACCGCTCCTGAATTCCTCCTGGAGCGAGAACGGTATTGTCCTGAGACATGACGTGCATATGGGCAGCTTTGGAAGATGGTTTGCTCGTCCCCGTGATCCGCAACGCGGACAAGAAAGGCCTCACACAACTTGGCAAAGAGGTGGCCGATCTGGCTGAGCGGGCCCGCGCGAAACGACTGAATCCCGATGAAGTGCAGGGGGGCACATTTACGATCACCAACCACGGCGGCACGGGGAGCCTGTTCAGCACGCCGATCATCCATCAACCGCAGATCGCGATTCTCGGCGTCGGGGCCGTGCAGAAGCGCCCGGTTGTTATTAATGACGCGATCGCGATCCGTCCCATGTGTTATTTAAGCCTGTCCTTCGATCATCGGGTGATTGATGGCGCGACGGCCGATCAGTTCATGACCAAGGTGAAGGAGTACCTAGAACAGAGCGAGTGGGAGAGGTTCCTGTGAAAGTAAGAAAGGAAGCTGTCATCGTCAGCGCGGCGCGGACCCCGATGGGCAGCTTTAGCGGCATCTTCAGTGGCGTGCCGGCAACGAAACTTGGCAGCATCGCCATTGCCGAAGCGTTGAAGCGTATCGGGTTGCCCGGCAATCGAGTGGACGAGGTGTACATGGGCTGTGTCCTGTCGGCTGGTCTCGGCCAGGCCCCGGCGCGGCAGGCCTCCATTGGCGCAGGCATTCCCCATTCCGTCGGGGCGACGACCGTCAACAAGGTGTGCGGATCGAGCATCATGACCATGATCATGGCCAACCAGGCGATCGGGTTGGGCGAGACGCGGATCGTCGTGGCCGGGGGCATGGAGAATATGACGCGCGCGCCCTACCTATTAGAGAAGGCCCGGCAGGGATACCGGTTGGGGCACGGAGAGCTGACAGATAGTCTCGTCAAAGACGGCCTATGGGATGTCTACAGCCAATTTCACATGGGCAAGGCGGGCGAGTTGTGCGCGGCGAAGTTTTGCTTGACGCGCGGGGAGCTGGATGATTTCGCGCTGGAGAGCTATCGCCGTGCCCGCGAGGCGATGGCCTCGGGAGCGTTTCAACGCGAGATCGTGCCGGTTGAGGTGCCTCAAAAGAAAGGGCCCGCGGTGGTTGTGGCCGAGGACGAAGAGCCAAACCGCGTAGACCTTTCAAAGATGCGGTCCCTGAAACCGGTATTTCAGGACGATGGCGTGCTGACGGTGGGCAACTCGCCTTCCTGTAACGATGGCGCAGCCGCACTTGTGGTGATGGCCGAGGATGAAGCTGAAACGCTGGGTCTTCAGCCGATGGGCAGAATCATAGGCTACGCCGGCGCCGCCTTGGCGCCGGAATGGTTCACCATCGCGCCGATTGAAGCGATCAAACGGGTGTTGAAGCTGACCGGGCTGTCGATTGCCGACATCGATCTTTTCGAGATCAACGAAGCCTTCTCCTCTGTCTCGCTGGCAATTAATCGCGAGCTCGGGCTGGATCCGAAGAAGGTGAACGTAAACGGCGGCGCCGTGGCGCTGGGCCATCCGATCGGCGCGACGGGCGCGCGCATCCTCACGACGCTGCTCTATGCATTGGAAGCAAGGGGCGGCCATCGTGGCATTGCGAGTCTCTGCATCGGTGGAGGTGAGGCGCTGGCGATCGTAGTGGAAAGAGGATAAAAACAGCCGCGGGGTCCTGCCGCCAATCGGCCGCTGCTGTGCTCGCTCCGCCATGGGCAAGCAAGTCGCGGCGCGCATCGGGAGGGGACGCGTCTTGGCGCGTCTGGGGCGGGAGGGTGAGATCAATGCCTGGATCGGCGTCACCCCCTTGCTGTTGATAGGGAACTAAGGATGAAGATTGATGAGATAAAGAGGGTGGGGGTGGTCGGTGCGGGCCAGATGGGGCGGGGAATTGCCCAGGTCGCGGCAGCGGCCGGATGGGAAGTTCGGCTGTTTGATGTCAACGATGGGGCGCTCGAATCAGGGATGAAGAAAATTCGTGATGGACTCACGAAGACGGTCGAGAAGGGAGGTCTGAGCAAGGAGGAGGCCGACGCGGCGTTGGGACGTCTTCGGACAGCCGGCCGGTTGGAACTGGTCGCGGAGACGCAGCTTGTCATCGAGGCGGCTCCTGAGAATGCGGATCTGAAACTGGACCTGTTCAAACGCCTCGGCCTTCTATGCAAGCCCGAAGCCATTCTGGCGAGTAATACTTCTTCAATCTCGATTACGAAACTTGCAGCGGCATCCGGCCGGGCAACTCAGGTGATCGGCCTGCACTTCATGAATCCGGTTCCCGTGATGCGACTGGTCGAGGTCGCGCCTGGTATGGACACCTCCGATGAGACCGTGGCGTTGGCCTTGGCGGTCATAAAGCGTTTGGGCAAGACGCCGGTAGTCTCGAAGGACGCGTCGGGCTTCATCGTGAACCGGGTCCTCATACCGATGATCAATGAAGCGGTCTTTGCGTTGCAGGAGGGCACGGGAACGCCCGAGGCAATTGATCTGGCGATCACGGAAGGGCTCAATCACCCGGTGGGGCCGCTGGCCTTGGCAGATCGGATCGGTCTTGATACGGTCCTCGCTATCTGCGAGGTGCTGCATCAGGATCTCGGGGATCCGAAGTATCGCCCTTGTCCATTGCTGCGCAAATACGTAGAGGCCGGCCGGCTCGGCAGAAAAACCGGCAGAGGGTTTTACACATATCAACCGGAACCTTAGAGGGGCAACGCATGCACGAGCGTAAAGAGCGGTTCACCTCCTTATCGGGTCTTCCTGTCGAGCGGGTATACACCAACGATGATCTAAAGCAGTGGAGTCCGGAGAAGGACCTGGGGGAACCCGGCGCTTTTCCCTATACGCGCGGCATCCATCCGACGATGTATCGGGGCCGCCCCTGGACCATGCGGCAGTTCGCCGGATTCGGGTCAGCGGAGGACACCAACAAGCGCTTTAAATACCTGCTCCAGCACGGCCAGACGGGCTTAAGCGTCGCTTTCGACATGCCTACGCTAATGGGCTTGGATGCCGACCACGCGCAGGCGCGCGGGGAAGTCGGCTACTGCGGCGTCACCATTTCCTCGCTGGAGGATATGGAGCGGTTGTTCGACGGTATTCCGCTGGATCGGGTGACGACGTCGATGACCATCAACGGCCCGGCTGCGGTCATCTTTGCGATGTATCTGACGATGGCAGAACGGCGGGGAATTGCATTCGACAAGCTCGGCGGGACACTCCAGAACGACATTCTGAAGGAATACATCGCGCAAAAGGAGTGGCTGTTCCCGCCTGAACCGCACCTGCGGCTCATTGTGGACACGCTCGGTTATTGCACGCAGCATGTCCCCAAATGGCATCCCATCAGTATCAGCGGCTATCACATCCGCGAGGCCGGCTCGACCGCCGTGCAGGAATTGGCCTTTACGCTCTACGATGGTCTGACGTACGTGGAGGCGGCGCTCAAGGCGGGGCTCAACGTGGACAGCTTCGCGCCGCAGCTCTCCTTCTTCTTCAACGTCCACAACGACTTTTTTGAGGAGATCGCCAAGTTTCGCGCGGCCCGGCGGCTCTGGGCCAGAGAGATGGAGCGCCGTTTCCATCCGAAAGATCCAAGATCGCTTCAGATGCGTTGCCATGCTCAGACAGCCGGCTGTTCGCTCACTGCCCAGCAGCCCATGAACAATGTCGTGAGGACCACCTTGCAGGCGCTTGCCGCCATCCTAGGTGGGACGCAATCCCTACACACCAACTCCATGGACGAGACTCTGGCCTTGCCGACCGAGGTGGCGGTCAAGCTCGCGCTCCGCAGTCAGCAGATTATCGCGCACGAAAGTGAAGTGACGAACACTGTCGATCCGCTGGGGGGCTCGTACTATGTTGAGTCGCTGACGACCCGGCTCGAGGAAGAGGCCCAAGCCCTGTTCAGGCGATTGGACACTCTGGGAGGAATGGTGAAGGCGATCGAGCAGGGATTCCCGCAACGCGAGATTCTTGAGGCGTCGCTTCGGTATCAGCGCGAAGTGGAGCGCAAGGAGCGGATCATCGTCGGGGTCAATGAGTATGTGGAACCGGAGTCTACTGCCATTCCAACCTTAAAGATCGGGGCCGAGGTGGAGAAGGACCAAGTGGATCGCCTGTCTTCCCTGCGCTTGCGCCGTGATTCATTTCGGATGGCGGGCATGCTCGAGGCCCTCCAGGAAGCGGCGGCCGGCGATGAAAATCTGATGCCCTATCTTCTGGACTCCGTCAAGGCCGATGCCACGCTGGGGGAGATCTGCGCGGCGCTTAAGGAGGTGTTCGGGACCTATAAGGAGCCAGTGGTGATATGACGCTGGATCTCGCGGGTCCTGTCACCGAGCAGCCCGGACGTGCTCGCGCTCCGCGAAGCGCAAGCAAGTCGCGCTGTGCTCCACCCGGGCTCCCGCTCGGCGCCACCCGTGCGATCCGGCTTTGGGAGGATGAAGTGGGGGGAGTTTTGGGAGATGACACGGGTGGTGTTGCTGTGCAGACGCCGCGTCTATTGCAGCTCCGCCAGGGGCAAGCAAGTCGCTGCACTCGCCACGGCGTGTGCTCAGCAAGCCGTTCGATCCGGCTTTGGGGAGTGTGAGAGGTGAAGCTCGGGGCGTTTGATATTCAGCCGGTGACGGACGGCCGCTTTCGGTTGGATGGCGGGGCCATGTTCGGCGTAGTTCCAAAGAGTCTGTGGGAGAAATGCTGTCAACCAGATGAGCAAAACCGCATTTCGCTTGGTCTCAACTGCCTGCTCATTCGTGCAGGGCGAAAGAATATTCTTGTCGATACCGGTCTGGGCGATAAAGAGGACGCGAAGTTTCAGGAGATATTCGCCGTGGAGCGGATTCCGACGCTTCGGGATTCCTTGAAGATGCAGGGCCTTCAACCCGAAGACATTCACATGGTCGTCAACACACATTTGCACTTCGATCATGCCGGCGGCAATACGGTTCGGGAGAACGGAGCAATAGTCCCGACGTTCCCGAGAGCCAAATACTTTGTGCAGGGCGGCGAGTACGAAGATGCGGCGCGGGCGAACGAGCGCACGCGCGCGAGTTACCGGCGCGAAAACTTTACGCCGGTCGCGCATGTGGACCAATGGGAGTTTATGGACGGAGAAACTGAACTGGTTCCCGGCGTGAGTGTGGTAGTGACCGAAGGGCATACGCGACATCATCAATCGATCAAGATCGAATCGGAGGGCCAGATCGCCTTTTACCTCGGCGATCTAATTCCCACGGTGTCGCATCTGCCGTTACCCTACATAATGGGCTATGACCTATACCCCCTCCAGACCCTGGAAACCAAGCGTTGGGTGCTGGATCGCGCGTTGAGTGAAAACTGGCTACTGGTATTCGAGCATGACCCGCGGGTGCTGATGGGACGGGTGCGAAAGGATATCGAAGGAAAGTTTTATCTGGAAGAGGTGAAGGAGTGAAGAGACGGGTCCTGTCGCCGAACAGCCCAGACGTGCTCGCTCCCCAAGCCCAAGTCGCTGTGCTGCGCCTGGGCGCCCGTTCGTCGCCACCCGTCAACCTAATTGGAAATCCTCTGTCTTTTTTCCTCTGCATATTGGGGAGGTAGAAAGCTGATGGTGGGGACGGCGCCGCTTCGGGTGTTGTTGGGGAAGGTCGGGTTGGACGGGCATGACCGCGGGATCAAGCTCGTCGCGCGGGCGCTCCGCGATGCCGGCATGGAGGTAGTCTATACCGGCTTGCATCAGACCCCCGAGCAGGTCGTCAATACCGCAATCCAGGAAGATGTGAACGCGATCGGTTTAAGCCTGCTGTCCGGGGCTCACAATTATCTGTTGCCTCGCGTGATTGAGCTCCTGAAGCAAAAGGGCGCCGAAGACATTATCGTCTTTGGGGGCGGCATCATCCCCGACGCGGATGTTTCAGGATTGAAGGCCGCGGGCGTGCGTCACATCTTCGGGCCCGGCACTCCGATGGCCGGCATCGTTGATTTCCTGAAAGGCCTCCGCCCATGAAACCGGTCTATATGATCAGCGGAGGCATCACGAAATTCGCGAAGGCCCATCCCGACAAGGATTTTCGTTTGATGGTCAAAGAGGCATACGACTACGCCTTGCGGGACCTGCCTCGGTTCTCCAAGGACATGATCTCGGGCGCAGTCGGCTCCTATTTCTCGGACCACTTCACGCGGCAGTTGAAAGCGGCCAGCATGGTACAGGACTTTCTCGGATTGTGCCCAAAGCCATCGAAACGCGTCGAGGGTGGAGGCGCAACCGGGGGCTTGTGTTTTCAGTCCGCCTGGGAGGCGGTCGCCTCCGGAAGGATGGAATGCTGTGTGGCCTTCGGCTTTGAGACGATGTCTCGCGTCAATACCTGGAAGGGCAATGAATTTATCGCGCTTGCCTCCGATACAAACTTCGATTTTCCGGTCGGCGGATTCTATTCCGGATACTACGCCATGATGGTTCAGCGCCACATGTATGAGTTCGGGACCACGGTCGAGCAGATGGCCATGGTGTCGGTGAAGAACCACGCCAATGCGCTCTACAATCCCTATGCGCAAAAAGCCAAGCGCCTGACGGTCAAAGAGGTGCGGGAATCACCGATGGTGGCCACGCCGCTGACGATGGAGGATATCTGCACGATGTCCGACGGCGCGGCGGTCTGCATCCTGGCGTCCGAGGATCTGGCCGGGAAGGTCTGTGACCGGCCGGTCAGAATCAGCGGTGTCGGATCCGGATCTGACGCGATGCGGATGGCGGACCGGCCGCATGGCAACGTGATCCTGCTGCCGCATGAGCTGGAGTCGGACTATCGAGACCTGAAGTATCCCGGTGTGCATTCCTTCCGCGGCGGCCGCATGGCCGCCAAGCTGGCTTATGAGATGGCGCACCTTCAAGATCCCAACGAGGAATTGAGCTTTGTCGAGCTGCACGATGCGTATACCTCTTCGGAAATTCAGACCTACGAGGATTTAGGGCTTTGCAAGTACGGGCAGGGCGGGCGCTTCGTCGAAAGTGGCCGACCCTTTATGCCGGGTGTGGACTATGGTTTGGAATTGCCGGAGCAGGGCGGCTTGCCGGTCAATCCATCCGGGGGTCTTCTCGCTTGCGGGCATCCGGTCGGTGCGACCGGCCTCATGCAGGCGGTCTTCGCGTTTTGGCAATTGCAACGTACTATGGAAAAGCATTTGGGGAACGGCACGTTGCAAGTGAAGAATGCCAAGCGCGGACTCATACACTCGCACGCTGGGACCGGAACATACATTACCGTTTCAATTCTCGAGGCAGCGTAGCGATGGAAGAGACAGGCCCGCTCATCATCCATGACCACTACGAGATCGATTACCGCCACAGCTATGCCGAAGATTCGCCTTTTTTCTTAGGCCTCGGCAAGGGGAAACTGCTCGGCTCACGATGCACCGCTTGCGGATACACGTTTGCGACGCCGCGCGCGTATTGCATGCAGTGCGGGGCTGCCACGCAGTGGCACGAATTACCCCTCACCGGCCGGGTCCATACCTTCACGACCTGTCATTACGGCGGCGAAGCATTCCTGAAGGAAACGCCGTTCACACTGATCCTGGTGGAGTTTGACGGAGCCGACACGTTATTTTTGTCGCGCCTCAAGAACCTGCCGCCGGACCAGGTTCGCATCGGGCTCCCCGTCCGCGCCCGCTTCACAAAGACGCCTACCTTCAAAGTCACGGACGTGTGGTTCGAACCCTTGGATCATCCCCGAGGTCAGTGAATGGATCTTGAGGCTCTGGCAGAACGGGTCAAGGCCGGTGATGCGCGCAGTGTGTCTCGCCTGATCACGTTGATCGAAAATCAGGACGCCGACGGCGCTGCCTTGCTGAAACGATTGCAGCCGTCGAATTCGAAGGCCGAGGTGATCGGCATTACCGGCTACCCGGGGGCCGGCAAGAGTACTTTGATCGCTCAGCTTGTGACTGCTTACCGTCGTCAGCACATGAAGGTGGCGATCCTGGCGATCGATACCTCGAGCCCTGTCTCTGGCGGCGCCATTCTGGGGGATCGCATCCGCATGCAGGAGCACTCCCTCGACAGCGGCGTTTTTATCCGCAGCATGGCCTCGCGGGGACAATACGGTGGAGTCGCGCGGGCTACCGCGGACGCCGTGGGAGTTCTGAAAACCGCCGGCTTTGACATCATCTTCGTCGAAACCATCGGCGTGGGGCAGGCCGACGTAGAGATCGCCTCCATTGCCGGGACGGTGGTCGTGGTGGCGGCACCCGGCCTTGGCGATGAAGTCCAAGCGATGAAAGCAGGCCTGCTCGAAGTCGCGCATATCGTGGTGGTGAACAAGGCCGACCGCGAAGGTGCCGACGCAACCATACGGGACCTGTCCGAATGGACCGCGCGGGTTGTGCGCACTGTCGCAACCAAGGGTGAAGGCCTGCCCGAACTAATTCAAGCAATCGCCGAGCACCAGCGCGTGTTGAAGATTCAGGACCAGCATCTCAGCCGATAAGCGGCAACGGGACTCGTCTGCACCACTCTAGCGACCTTCCTCCGAACTGATACAGCGCCATCTGTTTGGATACCACCGGTTCGGTCTTGGTTTGATCCACAATCGAGACGCCCTTCCTAAGTCTCAACAGAGAAATTGACGGCTTGAAACCCGTTGTGTATAAGAACATCTGTTGCCGGAGGACTAGGGGATTCTCTTATGGGGGTGCGGGACTTTCACGACGGCGCGGAGGACGGGTTGGAGGCCCTCGAAGCTCTAGACCCGGAGAAAGTCGACTCGTTCGCGGGCCTCTTGACGGCCATGCGAAAAACGGCCTTCGGCGGCCGTCGTCTCGGGGAAGCCTTCGAGGTGTTGGCGGCCATGATCGAGGATCCCGACTGCGATGTGGTCATGACGATCTCCGGCGCGATGACGATCGCGAAGATGGGGAAGATCATCGGCACCATGATCGATCGCGGCATGGTGCAGGCGATTGTCGCGACAGGAGCATTGGTGGCGCATGGCTTGAGCGAAGCAGTGGGCAAGACCCATTACAAGGTTAATCCCGCAATGGATGATGTGGAGTTGTTCCAGAAAGGATATAACCGGGTGTATGACACCGTCGAGATGGAGGCCAACCTGAACTACGTGGAAACGGTCGTGAGCCACACCCTCCAACGCCTCGGCTCCCAACAGCAGCTTTCCTCCGAGGTTCTCACGCGAGAGTTGGGCCGCACCCTCTCGGAAGAGTATGAAGGTCCGGGCATTTTAAAGAGCGCCTTTCTCAAAAATGTCCCGGTCTATATCCCGGCCTTTACCGACTCCGAACTGGGGCTTGACGTCGCCATCAGCGCGATGCGAAAAAACCTTGAGAAGGCCAGGCAATCTGCGACAGGGGCCAAGGACGACATTCCCGTACTCCGTGCCCTGTATCAGACCATTCCCTCTTTTAATCCCTATCTGGACCTGAATAGTTACGCGCAACGACTGCTTTCAGGGAGGCGGCTGGGCATTTTTACCGTTGGCGGCGGGGTGCCCAGGAACTGGGCCCAGCAACTGCCTCCATACGTCGAGATCAGCAATGTGCGCTTGGGGCTCAATGTCGCGCCTCCGCGGTTCCACTATGGCGTGCGGATCTGCCCAGAGCCTGATTACTGGGGCGGGTTGAGCGGCTGTACCTACTCGGAGGGCATCTCATGGGGGAAGTTCGTGCCGGCATCGGAAGGCGGCCGGTTTGCGGAAGTGTTGAGTGATGCTACCGTCGTCTGGCCTCTGCTGATAATGGGTCTTTTGGAACGTATGAAGGCAAAGAAAGGGTAAGGCTCGAATGGTCCCGACCCATATGTTCTTGACGCGCGGGGTGGGGCTCCACCGCGAGAAGCTCGCTTCATTTGAACAGGCGCTTCGAAGCGCTGGTGTAGCCTACTGTAATCTGGTGAGCGTGTCGTCGATCCTTCCCCCGAACTGCCGGATCATCCCGCGGAAGCGCGGGGAGCGGCTCTTGAATCCCGGCGAGATCACCTTTTGTGTCATGGCGCGCTCGGAAACGAACGAACGCAATCGGCTGATCTCGGCGTCTGTCGGCGTTGCGATTCCGACCGATCGTCACAGCTATGGATACCTGTCCGAGCATCACGCGCATGGCGAGACCGATGAAGAGTCCGGTGATTACACCGAGGACTTAGCGGCGCAAATGCTGGCTACGACGCTCGGCATCGAATTCGATCCGAACATCGCGTGGAAAGAGCGCGAGCAGGTATTCAAGATGGGCGGCAAGATCGTCCGCACGCAACACATCACTCAGTCGGCCATCGGCAAATTGAACATATGGACCACGGTGGTCGCCTTGGGTGTTTTTATCCCCCCCGAGAATCTACCCTCACGCCTTGCTGACTGAGGAAGAAAGGCGTAAGCATCCACGCATGCCTCTCCCGCACGGCTGGCTTGATCAGAGCCGCAATTTTCTTGGCCTCGAAGAGCCGTGGTGTCGCCCCGACCAGGCCGGCATCTATATCGTCCCGGCGCCCTACGAGCACACATCGAGCTATCTCACCGGGACCCGTGAAGGACCCACGGCGATTCTTGACGCGTCCCGTCAAGTCGAGCTGTATGACGAAACGCTGGGATACGAACCGTATCGAGAATGGGGAGGGATCGCCACCGCGATACCTGTGGAACTGGGTATGAAAGTGGATCGAGCGGCGGTGGAGCAGATCGAAGCCACGCTACGCACCCATGTCGAGAGCGGCCGGTTCGTGGTCACGCTCACCGGGGAGCATACCGGCGCGCTCGGGGCGATCCGCGCGCACGCCAAACGTCATCCGGATATGTGCGTGGTCCAGGTCGACGCGCATGGCGATCTGCGCGACGCCTACGAAGGCAATTATAGCCATGCCAGTGTCATGGCGCGTGTTGTTGAGACCGGGCTTTCTTTGGTTCAAGTGGGCATTCGCTCGATCTCGACCGAAGAAATCGATCTGATCCGGCGGACAAAGCGGATCGCCACTTTCTTCGCCTACCAGATCCTGGATCCATCGGGGCCGTTTCAAGGCCGGGCGTCATCCTGGGTGCCGGACGTAGTGAAGGCGTGTTCAGGGCCGGTCTATCTCACCATCGATTGCGATGGGTTGGACTGCACGTTGATTCCGGCATTGGGGACGCCGGAGCCAGGGGGACTGGGATGGTATGACGTTATGGCGTTGGCGACCGCCCTGGCGAACGGACCGGGCATCATCGGAATGGACGTGAGCGAAATCGCTCCGATCGCGGGATTTGCTGCCCCGCAGTTCACTGTCGCCCGGTTGATCTATCGCATTCTGGGAAGAGTTCTCGCGGGGCGCCGAATCAAAGAGCGGTAGGCCTCGGCGCTATTCCGTGAATTTCGGCGGGCGCTTCTCCAGAAAGGCGGCGGTCCCCTCCTTCTTGTCCGGCGTCTCGCACAGTATGCCGAACAGTTCCGTCTCGCGGGCAAGCCCCTCGGCGAGCGGGCTATCCAGACCGGTCCGGATCGCTCGAAGGGCCGATTGGATCGCCAGCCGCCCTTTAGATGTAATCCTCCCGGCGAGTTGTTGGGCCTGCGCCAAGAGATCCCGGCCGAGAACGACCCGGTTGACCAGGCCCATCGAAAGTGCCTGATCGGATGTAATGAGCTCTCCGGTCAAGATTAATTCTGCCGCCCTCGAAGGGCCAATGATGCGTGGCAGACGCTGCGTGCCGCCAAAGCCCGGGATCAAACCTAGCTTGACTTCCGGTAAGCCCAACTGCACGCCCGCTGCGGCGACGCGCATATGGCAGGCCATTGCCAGTTCCAGGCCTCCGCCCAGGCAGGCGCCATTAATAGCGGCAATGACCGGCTTGTCAAGGCGCTCAATTCGGTTCAGGAGCTCTTGTCCTTTCGATGACAGCTCTGCTCCCTGGTCGGCCCGTTGCAGTTTTGCGACTTCGCTGATGTTTGCTCCTGGGCAAAAGAACCTGCCGCTGGCGGTGACCCGCACGGTATTCTCCGCTTCCATCGCGCCAAAGACCTGATCGAGCTCCTGCAGCACCGCGGTGCTGAGAACATTCGACGGCGGGTTGTTCAGGGTGATCGTGGCGATGCGATCCGCAACGGTGATAGTGACGAAGTGGTAGACCATGACTGCTCCTAATGCTCTCAGCTATGCTAACAAAAAGTATAGCGCTATAAGGCCTATGCTACAATTCTATAGGCGACGTTGTTTAGAGGTGGCGCCTTGACGATTGCCGAACGCCTCGCGCAGTATGCCCATTCGTTACGCTACCAAACCCTTCCTCCAGCGGTCATTCATGAGGTCAAGCGACGGGTTCTTGATAGCATCGCCTGTGCCTACGGTGCATGGTCGGCCGAGCCCTGCCGGATCGCCCGCCGCATGGCGAGCGCATCTCAACTGCGCGAAGGAGCCACGCTGTGGGGAACGCGGCTCAGGACGACGCCGGATCTTGCGGCATTTGCGAATGGCGCGTTGGTCCGCTATCTGGACTTCAACGATACGTATCTGGCTCAAGAACCCGCGCATCCCTCCGACAACATCGCGGCCGTGGTCGCCCTGGGCGAGGCGGCTCATGCTTCGGGACGCCGTGTTATTCAGGCCATCGCTGTCGCCTACGAACTCCAATGCCGGCTCTGCGATGCCGCGGCATTGCGTCCCAAGGGCTGGGATCATGTCACGTACGGCCCCTTCTCTTCGGCGCTGGGGGCAGCCGTCGTGTTGAGACTTTCCCGCGCCGCGACGGTACAGGCGATCAACCTCGCGATCAACCTCGCGGGCGTCGCCAATATTGCGCTTCGCCAAACGCGTGTGGGGGATCTTTCGATGTGGAAGGCCTGCGCCTTTTCGAATGCCGCCCGCAATGGGGTATTTGCGGCAAGGCTCGCTCAGCTCGGAATGACCGGTCCGGCTCCGATCTTTGAAGGGGAGAAGGGCTTTATGAAACTGGTTTCAGGACCGCTGGCGCTCCCGCATTTGGGTGGCGAGCAGCCTAATGATGAAGTGCCGTTCAAGATCCTCGATACGTACATCAAGCATTATCCGGTAGAGTATCACGCACAGACGGCGGTCGAGGCGGCGCTTCTCGTTCGCGAAGAACTGCTTAAGGACGAAGGCCCTGACATCGACGGCGTCCTGAAAGCGATCCGAAAGATCGAGATCGGCAGTTATGACGTGGCGATTGAGATCATCGGCCGCGATCCCGAGAAGTGGCGCCCAAGGACGCGGGAGACAGCGGATCACAGTTTTCCCTATT